>NZ_LZLE01000046.1 GCF_001673155.1 Mycobacterium sp. 1423905.2
CCGGGCGGCCAGCCGTAGCTCGGGTTCCACCGCCACCACCTCGTCAACCGATGACGGGTAGAGCGCGAAATTGGTTCCGGTGCCCGCGCCGACTTCCAGCACCCGGCCCGCCAACCCCGCCACATTCTCTCGCCGCAAATCGCGGATGGCCTGCGCTTCGTGGGCGGCGACCAATGGCCAGATCCGCGCGAAAAACGGGTGGTCGACGGTGCACGCCGCCGTCATTGTTCCCCCGACGACCGTCGGGTCACCACCCAGTCCACCAACTGCGCAGAGGTGACCTCCGAGCCGACCAGCCCGGCCACCATATGGCCGCACAGCACCGCGCCCAACACCCGGTCGGCGAACGCTTCGACGTCGCCGAACGGCAGGTGCGGCTTGGCGATCAACAAGGCCGCCACACCGTGCGCGGCGGTCCACAGCTCCAGCGCGATGGTGGTCGGATCGTCGGTCCGGTACATCCCCTCGTCCATCAACGTCCGCACCGAGGCGCACATGTGCTGGAACGCCGAGCTGTCCAGCGCCATGTCGACATTGCTGCCCGACCGCAACTCCCCCATGGTCGCCAGCCGGTACAACTCGGGGGTCTGCAGCGCAAACCGCACATAAGCCAACCCCTGGGCGCGCAGCACGTCCACCGTCGACGACTGGCCCAACGCGGCGCGTTCCATCTCCGAATCGAGCCGGCCCAGATAGCGGGCGCACACCGCGTCCAGCAACGCGTTTTTGTCCTGGAAATGCAGATAGATCGACGGTGAGGTGACGCCGACGCGTTGGGCAACCGAACGAATGCTCACCGCCCGCGCCTGCCCGGTCTCCAGCAGTAGCTCCGTGGCGGCGTCCAGAATCTCGTGCCGCAGCCGATCCCCCGACCCGCGCGGGGCACGCTGGCGGCGCAACCCGCCCACCGACACGTCAACCATCGCGGGTCACCCGCGCCGGCACCTCGCGCCCGTTGCGCAGACCCTCGAGACGGACGGTGTCGGCGTCATCGCCGGGATAGCGATCGGGTCTGCCGCCACGGTCCTCGAATGCGCCCGCCTCGCTGATGCCGAACCGCTCATGCAGCCAGACCAGCGGCTTGGGGGCCCACCAGTTCCAGCGGCCCATCACGTGCATGAACGCCGGCACCAGCACCATGCGCACCAGGGTGGCGTCGGCGAATACCGCGAGGGTCAACCCGAGTCCGAACATCCGCATGAAAGACACATGCGCGGCGATCAGCGCGGCGAACGACATGGACATCACCAGCGCGGCCGCGGTGATGACCCGACCGGTGCGCGCCACACCCAGCGCGACGCTTTCGTCGTTGGCGGCGTGTGCCGCGGCCGGGCGTGGCTTGGCCGGCCGGGCCGCGCCGGAGGACAACCAGTATTCGCGAATACGGGAGACCAGAAACACTTCGTAATCCATGGACAGCCCGAAGGCGATGCAGAACAGCAGCACCGGCATGTTGGCGACCAGGGTGCCGCTCGGTGTGGTCCCCAGCGCGCCCCAGTGACCGTCCTGGAATATCCATACCAGCGCACCGAAGGCCGCGCTCAACGACAACACGTTGCACACCAGCGCCTTGACCGGCAACACCACGCTGCCGGTCAGCAGGAACAGCAGCACGAAGGTGATGACGGCCATCAGTCCCAGCACCAGCGGCAGCCGGTTGGTCACCGCGTCGACGCTGTCGCGGTTGACCTGCGCGACACCGGCCAACTCCACCGACCGGCCGGCCGGCCCGGGTAGCTCGTGCAGCCGCTTGAGCTGAGCGTCGGAGGCTTTGGAGAACAGCGGCGCGGTGCTGCTCACGGTGAGGAACGCGCTGTTATCGGCCATGCCGGTGGCCGCGGCAGGCGGGCCCATCACGTGTCCGTCCTTGAACGTCCCGCCGGGGGCCGCGACCGAGTTCACGTCAGGCAGCCGGGACACCTCCTCGGCGTAGAAGTCGAGGTCTTGCGGGTTGAGGCCGCGGGCGTCGGGGATCACGACGGGGATCGCCGTCGCGGAGTCGTTGGCGAAGTTGGTGCGCAACTGGTCACCGACCTGGTGCGCCGACGCGGACTTCGGCAGCACCCGATCATCCGGGAAGCCCCACTTCACCGAGAAGAACGGCATCCCGAGTAGCAGCAACAGGGCCACCACGGCCACCCCGATCAGGAACCAGTGGCTCATCACGTACTTCGTCGAGCGATACCAGAACATTTCCTCGACGGGCTTGTGCACCGGTTCGCCGCGCCGGAAGATGCGCCGCACCAGTCGGCGTACGTCCAGCGAATCCAGATGGCGGCCCAGCAACACGATGGCGGCAGGTGTGATGACGATCGACGCGGTGGCGACGAAGGCGACGGTCGCCACCCCGGCGTAGGCGAACGACTTGAGGAAGTACATCGGGAACAGCGCGGTCGCCGACATCGACAACGCGACGGTGACCGCGGAGAACAGCACGGTGCGGCCCGACGTAGCCATGGTCCGGATCAGCGCCTCGTCGCGGTCGGCGCCCTCGGCCAGCTCGTCGCGGTAGCGACTGACGATCAGCAGCGTGTAGTCGATGGCCAGCGCCAGGCCCAGCGCGGTGCTCAGATTGAGCGCGAAGATCGACACCTCGGTGGTGAAGGTGACCAGCCGCAACACCGACATGGAACCGACGACGGCCAGCGCCCCCAAGGCCATCGGCAACGCCGCCGCCAGCAGCCCGCCGAACACCCACACCAACACCAGGAAGCTCAGCGGGATCGCGATCATCTCCATGACCAGCAGATCTTCCTGATTCTGCTTGTTTATCTGGGCGTACTCCATTGCCGAGCCGCCGGCGCGGACCGTGACGCCGTCGCGGTCGTGCACCAGGGCGTCGGCCAAGGTTTTGGCGTTCTTCTGCGCGTCGTTCTCGCCGCCTTTGAGGTTGACCACGATCAGTCCCGACTTGCCGTCGGTGCTGACCAGACCGGCCGCCGCCTGCGGTTGGGCGGTCCACGGCGAGGCCACGTTGTAAACCAGCGGCGACCGCTGTA
>NZ_LZLE01000047.1 GCF_001673155.1 Mycobacterium sp. 1423905.2
CCAGAAACGGCAAGGCATGCGCATCGACTTCATTCTGGCCTCACCGGCGCTGGCCGCCCGGGTGCTCGACGCGCGGATCGACCGGGAAGAACGCAAAGGCAAAGCCCCGAGTGATCACGCGCCGGTGGTAGTTGATGTGAAAATCGTGTGACTTCAGTTTTCGTCCCCTGTGCGTGGGTCGAGTGCGCCGATCGCCCAAGATTCTCGTTGTCCGCGCGTCGGTGAAGTGGCAGGCTTGCCCCAGAGATGCTGACAGACAGATCCGTTTCGCGCTGTTAACCATGGGTTCAATGGGTATACACCTAGCACCACCAAGGTTCTGAGCGAAGCGGTCGAGACCAGGGAGTCATCATGAGTGTCATCGGCGGAGCCGTCCGCAATGTCGGTCGAACGGTGAATCGCGCCGCGACGGCCACCACGGCAGCCGCGGGTGCTGTCGGTGGCGCTGCGGTCAACGGTGTGGTGGGGGGTGTCAAGGGTGCCGCGGACGGCATTCAGCGCGGCATCGGCACGGGCAGCAAATCCACTCCCGCAGCGGCATTGGCGATCGGTGCGATCGGCGCCGCCGGCCTGGTCGAGTGGCCGATCCTGCTGGCCGTCGGTGGCGGCGCCTTGTTGCTGCGACGCCTCAACCAAAACGCCGACGCTGCTGCGCCGGCGAAGGCAACGCTGAGTTCGGTGCCCGACGCCGAGCCCGAGAAGGCAGCGCCGCAGAAGGCGCCCAGGAAGGCAGCCAAGAAGACGACGGGCCGCCGAGCGGGCACAACCGAGCTGCGCAGCACCAAATAACGGGGAGCGATGCAACGCCCCTTGACCATTGCCACATCGTTAAGACGGTCGCTACAGGGCGGCTTAAACATCGCCGCCATCCCACTGCGCGAAGGCGTGCGGGCGCTGACCGCCGACCTCTCGGTAGAGACGTTCAGTCGTCATTGTTGGCGCGGCGCGAACCGGGCATGGATCGAGGTGCGCGGCCTCGACGGCCCCGACGGGTCCCGGCTCGGGGACCTTGTCGTCGAGGCGCTGAGCGGCCACCCCGGGGTTACGTCGGTCAACGTGAATCGGCCCCTGTCGCGGGTCGTGGTCCATCTCGACGATCGGGACACCTCCCTGCGTGACCTGTGCCGGGTGGTCGAAAGCACGGAAAAGCGTTGTCAGGCAAGGCAAGGAGCTACGCCGACCAGCCTGCCCGGCGACGGCGCGGTGCTCGCATCCAGGGCTGTGACGGTAGCCGCCAACGCGGCGGGATTGGGGATAGCGGTCACCGGCCGAGCGCTGAACTGGCCGCGATTGCCGATCAGCGTGCTCGCCGGAATGGCAGCGGTGGACTACCAGCCGCGGCTGCGCCGCCTACTCGAGGACAGCATCGGCGGGCCGGCGACCGATACGGTGCTCACGCTGGCGGTGGCCGCCGCCGAAACCCTCGCGCAAGCGCCGGCATCACTGTCGGTCGGTTTGGTCATGCAGTCTCTGAAAGCCGCGGAATCCCGGGCCGAGGCCCGCGCCTGGTACCGGCACGAACCCGAGTTGGCCCGGCACGCCGAAGCGCCGGCAGCGCCGTGGACCCGCACCCCGCCCGCCGCGCGCACCGTCGAACGCAACGCCGGCCGGTTCGGCCTGATTCAGGCGGTGAGCGCCGGTCTGGTCGGCCTCGGCACCCGCGACGTCAACGCCGCCGCCACTGCGGCACTGGTCGCCACCCCGAGGGCCACCCGGACAACGCCGGAAGCGTTCGCCGCGGCGCTGGGCCGGGACCTGGCCGACCGGCATGCCGTGCTGCCGTTGCGACCCGACGGCCTGCGCCGGCTGGACACGATCGATGCCATCGTCATCGATCCGCGGGTGTTGTGCACCGACAGCTTGCGGGTGGCCCGCATCCGCGGCGCCGACGAGGACGAGCTGTCGGCGGCTTGGAACCGCGCGCAACTGATGCTGGAAAAGAGCGGTTTAAGGCCGGGCTGGCATCCGGTACCGGGGATTTCGCCCACCGGACCGGACGCCGAAGTCCAAGCCCTTTTCCGGTACGCACACGACCCGTTGGCCTCGGCCGTGGTCGCCGAGGCACACCGCACCGGAGCGGATCTGGTGTCGGTCGACGTCGAATCCTTGGGTGAGCTACGGCCCGCTTTCGACGAGGTGCGGCCGGTGACCAACGACTCCGACCAGTCCGTCGACGACGCCCTGGCCCGCGCGGTGACCGACCTCAAACAGGCGGGGCGCACGGTCGCGGTGCTGTCCACCGTTGCAGCACAAGCTATTTCGACCGCTGACATCGCGCTCGGTGTGCTGCCGCACGGGGACTCCACCCCGCCGCCTTGGTACGCCGACCTGCTGCTGCCCGATCTTGCCGCCGCCTGGCGCGTCATGCTGGCCCTGCCCGCGGCCCGCGCCGCCCGCCGACGCGGCGTCGAAATATCCGGCGGCGCATCGGCTTTGGGCGCACTGCTGATGCTGCCAGGGGTGCGGGGGCTGGGCCCCGGACCCGTCACCACCGGCGCGGCGGCGGGAATGATGTCGGGCTATTCCCTGGCGCGAAAGGTCGTCGGTACGCCCCTCCCGCGGCCGGCGGCATTCCACGAGTGGCACGCGATGTCGGTGGAGCAAGTCCGCAACGTGCTGCCGTCGCCGCACGAACAGCAGGCCCTGGCGCCGCAGCGCGCGACGCTAGCCAGCCGGGCGTTGGCCGGCGGGGTGGGCACGGCCAAGCGGGGCGCGCAGCTCACCGCGCCGCCCATCCAAGCCGTGGGCAAACTGTTCGGCGCAGTGCGCGCGGAGTTGTCCGATCCGTTGACCCCCATGTTGGCCCTCGGTGCGACCGCCAGCGCGGTGCTGGGGTCACCCGTCGACGCGGTCATGGTCGGCTCGGTGCTGACCGGCAATTCCATCCTGGCGGCCACCCAGCGACTGCGGGCCGAGAGCCGACTCAATCGTCTTCTCGCACAGCAGATTCCGCCGGCGCGCAGGGTGGTGATCGGGCCGGACGGAGCGCGGCGGTATGAGGAGGTGGTCGCCGAGCAGCTGCAGCCCGGCGATGTCATCGAGGTGCGGACCCACGAGGTGGTACCCGCCGACGCCCGCGTCATGGAAGAGGTCGACGTCGAGGTCGACGAGTCGGCGCTGACCGGCGAATCGCTGTCGGTGACCAAGCAGGTCGAGGCCACGCCGGGTGCCGACCTGGCCGACCGGCGCTGCATGCTCTACGCCGGCACCACACTGGTCGCGGGCACCGCGGTGGCGGTGGTGACCGCGGTCGGCGCCGACACCCAGGAACGCCGCGCCGCCGATCTGGTGTCCGGCGACGTCTCCTCCGTCGGCCTGCAGCATCAACTGAGTCAGCTGACCAACCAGGCCTGGCCGGTCAGCATGACCGGCGGCGCACTGGTCACCGGGCTGGGGTTGTTGCGCCGCCAGGGGCTGCGTCAGGCGGTGGCGAGCGGTATCGCGGTCACGGTGGCCGCGGTGCCCGAAGGCATGCCGCTGGTGGCGACCCTGGCCCAGCAGGCCTCGGCGCGGCGCCTCAGCCAGTTCGGCGCCCTGGTGCGCGTGCCACGTTCGGTCGAGGCCCTCGGCCGGGTCGACATGGTCTGCTTCGACAAGACCGGGACGCTGAGCGAGAACCGCTTGCGGGTGGCGCAGGTGCAGCCCGCGCCGGGCCACTCGGCCGACGAGGTGCTGCGGTGCGCCGCGCACGCCGCCCCGCCGTCCAACGGCGGCCCGCAGATCCACGCCACCGACGTCGCGATCGTCGAAGCGGCCGAGGCCAACGGTTCCGGTCCTGGCGCAGGACCGGTGGCCCACTTACCGTTCCGCTCCGGCAGGTCGCTCTCGGCGTCGGTGACCGGCACCGAATTGACCGTCAAAGGCGCCCCGGAGGTGGTGCTGCCGGCCTGCGGCGACGACGGTTCCCGCACGGGTGACACGGTGCACGAATTGGCCGCCGGCGGACTGCGCGTCATCGCGGTGGCAAAGCGCCGGCTCGACGAGCAGCTGGTCCAGTCGGTGCGCGACGACCCCGACACCGTCGCGGACTTCTGCCACGACGGGTTGACGTTGGTCGGATTCCTCGGTCTGTCCGACACCCCGCGCGCCGCGGCGGCCGGTCTGCTCGCCGACCTGCGCGCCCACCAACTGGACGTGCGGCTGATCACCGGTGATCACCCGATCACCGCGGCGGCCATCGCCCGCGAGTTGGGCGTGCCGGTGGGCACCGACCAGATCATCAGCGGCGCCGAGTGGGACGCCCTGTCGCGCAAGGACCAGGAGAATGCGGTCGCCGAGCGGACGATCTTCGCGCGCATGACACCGGAGAACAAGGTGCAAATCGTCCAGACGCTAGAACGCAGTGGCCGCGTCTGCGCCATGGTCGGCGACGGCTCCAACGACGCTGCGGCGATCCGCGCCGCCACAGTCGGCATCGGGGTGGTGGCCCACGGTAGCGACCCGGCCCAGGTCGCCGCCGACGTGGTGCTGGTCGACGGGCGTATCGAATCGCTGCTGCCGTCGATCCTGGAAGGGCGCCAGCTCTGGCAGCGGGTGCAGGCGGCGGTGTCGGTGCTACTCGGCGGCAACGCCGGAGAAGTGGCCTTCGCGATCATCGGCAGCGCGGTCACCGGCGTCTCTCCGCTGAACACCCGCCAATTGCTGCTGGTCAACATGCTCACCGACGCGTTACCCGCGGCCGCGCTGGCGGTCAGCAAGCCCAGCGATCCGCGCAGTTCCGGTGCCCGCGGCCCGGACGAGCGGGCGCTGTGGCGGGCGGTCGGTATCCGGGGTGCGACGACGGCCGCGGCGGCCACGGCGGCTTGGACCATGGCCGGCGTCACCGGGTTGCCCCGACGCGCGTCGACCGTTGCGCTGGTGGCGCTGGTCTCGGCGCAGCTGGGTCAGACGCTGCTGGACTCGCGCGACTGGCTGGTGGTGTTCACCGCGGCCGGGTCGCTGGCCGCGATGGGCACCCTGATCAGCATTCCGCTGATCAGCCAGTTGCTCGGCTGTACGCCGATCGGGCCGGTCGGGTGGGCTCAGGCCCTGGGGTCGGCTGGCGCCGCGACCGTCGCGGTGGCGGTACTGAACCGCGTTCTGGAAAGTCGGGACCAAGCGAGTCGGCAACTACCTGAGTTGGGTACTCCCTCGGATCAGGCTTCACAATCTCCACCACCCCAGCGCGCCACAACAGCGCGTAGAGCTCCCTCAACGGCACGCTCAGCAAAGCGGCAAACGACGAAACTAGCGGGTCAGCCGGGGCGTCGGTCGTCGACATATTCCCGACGGTGACGGCTTCATCCGGCAGGACGGCAAACCCGACATTACTGAAAGGCAAACGATGGCCGAAAAGAAGAAGCGGCAGGCAACGTCCCAGCGTGAGGCGGTGGAGAAAATCCGCGCGGGGGAGACATTCGCGGTGAATCTACCGGTGGTGGGTCAGGTGAGCATTCCCCGGCCCGACCAACTTGCCTACTACGGCGGCCTGGCCGCCCTCGCCGTCTTCGAGCTCATCGACTGGCCGGTCGCCCTGGTCATCGCCGCCGGACACGTCATGGCCAGCAATCATCACAACAAATTGCTGGAAGAGTTCGGCGAGGCGATGGAGGAGGTGTAGCCCGCGGCGGCTAGCGCAGCGCCTTGTCGAACTGCAGCGTCACCCGGGTGCCGTCGGGACTGCGGATCGTGTCGACCTGATCGGCGAGCCGGCTGATGATTGTCAAACCCCGGCCCCGGCGCCGGCTGCGCAGGCTCGCCGACGAATCGCCCACCCAGCGACCCACATCGCTGACCGTGACCGTGACCGCGTCGACGGCGAGGAACGCCTCGACCGAGACGGTCTTGCCGGCATCACAGTGGCTGCCGTGTTCGATGGCGTTGGTCACCGCTTCGCCGGTCGCCAGCAGGATGTCCTGTTGGCGATCCGGCTGGACCCCTAGCGCGTCCAGCCAGCCGTGCAGTCGCTGACGATTGGTGGGGATGCTGGCGATCACCGCGGGCATCACCTCGACGAAGCTGCGCGGGCCGGCATGGCTGGGACGCAGCGCCAACACCACGACGTCGTCACGGAAACCTCCCGAGGGCCGCATCCGGTGCAGCAGCTCGTCGCAGACCGACTCGACCGGCAGGTCAGCGCATCCGACAGCGGCGGCCTGAAGCCGGGCAAAGCCCTGACCGAGGGTTTCTCCGGCACGTTCGATGAGCCCGTCGGTGTACAGCACCAGCAGGCCGCCCACTGGTAATCCGACCCGCGCCGTGGTCGGTTCTGGTGACGCGGGATTTGGGCCGCCCGCCCCGGAGGCCACCGGCCGACGCCGACCGGTCCTGAGGAAGACGGGCGGACCGTCGGCGGGCACCAGCAGCGGATAGGGATGTCCGGCGCAAATGTAGCTGAAGTCGGCGGTGCCGGCTTCCACCTCGAGCAGGCCGTAGGTGACCGTCGCGCCCCGGGCGCCCGGCACCGTCGCCGCGTAGGTGTCCAGGGCGTGCACGACCGCGTCGGGATCGGCTTCGGTCAGCGCCGTGGCGGCCACCCCGGCACGCAGCTTGCTCATCACGATCGCCGCGGGTAACCCGTGGCCCACCACATCACCGACCGAAACACCCAGCCGGCCCGAGCGATCCAGCGGAGCGACCAAATACCAGTCCCCGCCGACGCGCATCGCTTCGCCGGCGGGCTGATAGACCGCGGCGACCACCGCGGCCGTCGAGCGCCGGTCCAGGTCGAGCAGATGCTCCTGGAAGTCGACGGCGATGCGGTGTTCGCGGGCGGTGCTGCGGATGCGGTCCAGGGCCACTTCGGTCACGTCGGCGGCCCGGGCGAACCGGTCCAGCTCGGCGGTTTCGAAGCGCCGCGGCATCCCCCACAGCAGCGCCATGACCCCGATGACCTGACCTCGGCGACCGCGCAACGGGTGCATGACGAACGCGCGCACGTTCTCCGCCGCGTCGCGCACGGAATGGTGGTAGCGAGGCGGCAGAGCGAAAGTGTCGCCGGCGATCATCGGTTCGCCCTTGCTGATCACGTCCACGGCGGCCAGCGGGGCGCCCATCGTGGCGACGTAATAGCGGTCGCGCAACTCGGTAGGAAGGTCACCGCCGTATTCGAATCGGACGGTGACGCCGTCGTCGTCGAGCATCCCGATCGAGGCCGCATTGGCATCACAGATGCCCAACAGTGCCGCCAGAATCGCCTCCAGGCTGTCGCTGCCCTGCAACTTGCCGTCAAGGTCGGCGGCCAGGCGAAATTCGGCTTCCCGCAGCTGCTGGCCGGCGCGCTCGCGCTCCGCCGCGGACAGTCTCGCCGAGAGCCGGTCGACGAGCTCCTGGGACCGGAACGGCTTGGGCAGGTAGTCGTCGGCCCCGCCGGCATAGCCTTCGCTGACGGCCTCGGTGCCGGCGCGCGCGGACAGCATCACGATTGGGGTGGCGGCCAATTCGGGGTCGGCCCGGATGGCCGTGACGAAGTCGAACCCGTCCAGCCGGGGCATCATCACATCGGTGACGATCGCGTCCGGACGCAGGTCGCGGGCGGCGTTCAGGGCGGTCTCCCCGTCCCCCACCAGGACGGTGTCCCAATGCCGCGACAGCACCAGCTCGAGGTGGGCCCGCATGTCGGCGTTGTCGTCGGCCACCAGAACCAGCTGACGACTTCTCGTCGCCGGTGGCTGCGAACGCCCGAGCGGCGGGGACACCCATTGGTTGGCCTCGACCAGGTAGGGGTTGTCCAGCAGGTTCGCCACGGAGTGATCGACCGGTACGCCGTCGCGCGACTTGGGCAGCCGGATCGATACCACCGTGCCGACGTCGAGTTCGCTGGTGATCTCGACGGTGCCGTGCTGCAACTCGACGAGCCCGCGCACCAGCGACAGCCCGATGCCGGTGCCTTCCACACTGCGCCCGCGGGCGTTGTCGGCGCGGTAGAAGCGTTCGAAGAGCCGGTCGAGGTCCTGCTCGGCGATGCCGACGCCGGTGTCGCGGACCCTGACCAGGCAGTTGGCCGGGTCGGCGCTGACATGGACCGAAATGGTGCCCCGCAGTGTGTATTTCACCGCGTTCGACAACAGGTTGAGCATGATCGTTTCCCACATCGCCGGGTCGACGTCGGCGAGCACGGATTGGCAATCCAGGGTGAGCTCCAGCCCGGCGCGCTGGCACAGCTCGGTGAACGACGACGCGATGTGGGCGGTGAGCCCGCCGACATCGATACACCGCAGCTTCGGTGCCGCACGACCGGCCTCGATGCGGGAGAAGTCCAGCAGCGAGTCGACCAAGCGCAGCAGCCGCCCCGCGTTGCGCCGAGCTGCACCGAGGCGGTGGGCGAGCACGTCGTCCACCCCTTCCTCGGCCAGGGCGTCGTCGAGGGGTCCCATCAGCAAAGTCAGCGGAGTGCGGAATTCGTGGCTGACATTGG
The DNA here is from genome assembly GCF_001673155.1 of Mycobacterium sp. 1423905.2. Taxonomy (GTDB): domain Bacteria; phylum Actinomycetota; class Actinomycetes; order Mycobacteriales; family Mycobacteriaceae; genus Mycobacterium. The sequence continues at coordinate 8,396 of NZ_LZLE01000047.1, forward strand.
TCAGGAACGCGGTCTTGGCCCGGTCCAGTTCGGCCAATGCGTCGGCGCGTGCCCGCTGTTGGGCGTAAGAGACCGCGGCCGCCAACGCCGAGGAGAGCTGGTCGGCCAGCAGTTGGCAGAAGCCCGCGTACTGATCGTCCAGCGCGCACAGCGGATTCACGCCCAGCACCAGAGCGCCGGTGGTGTCGGCCTCCCCCAGCGGCAACACCAGTGCCTGCTCCGGGCAACCGGCGCCCAGCACCGCGTCGATGCCCGGCAGCACCGCAGTCAGGTCGTCGATGGTCTGCAGCTCGGCGCGGGAGCGCGCGGTGGCGTCCCAATCGATCAGCTCGGTCAACGTCGACGGCAGCAGCGCCCGCAGCGACGGCGTGGCCCCGCGCAAGGTGAGGTCGGTGGATCCGGCGGCGCCGACATAGACGGCGATGAACGGTGTGTCAGCGGGCTGCTCGGTGCAGACCCCGACGGCGGCGTGCACCGCCGCGTCGATGGTCTGGGTTTCCATGACCGCGGCCGCCACCGCGTTCAGGACGTGCAGCCGCCGTTCGCTGAGCACGCGTTCGGTGGTTTCGAACGAGGGACAGAAGATCCCGTAGATCTCGCCGCGGTCATCGATCAGCGTGCTGTAGGTGAAGGTGAAATACCGTTCGCGGCGCTTGCCGGCGGTCATCATCGGCAGCATCAGGTCACGCGACCACGTCGCGGTGCCGGTGGCGACCACGCTGGACAGCATCGGGCTGATCGGTTCCCAGATGTCCCACCACACTTGTGAACCCGCCTGCCCGAGCGCGGTGGGGTGTTTTTCCCCCAAAATCGGGATGTAGGCGTCGTTGTAGACGACGAACAAGTCCGTTGCACCCAACCACAACACGATGGGGAATCGGGACGTCAGCACCACCGCCACGGCCGACCGGATTTCCGCCGGCCACTGGTCCGGCCCGCCCAATGGGTGGCTGGCCCAGTCGTATTCGGCGAACCGGCGCCCCATCTCACCGCCCAGAGCGACCGCGGGTGCCAGGTCGTCGGGCAGCGCATACCCGCTCATAAAGGTCGCTCGGCATCCCCGGGGCGTTTATTGCGCTTGAGCGCATCGTCGATGGTGGGATAGATGTCGAAGGTGCCGTTGAGTTCCGTCACTTCGATGGGCTGCAGTACTTGGCCGTGGTCGGCGACCAATCGCACGGACGTGCCGGCGGCCACGCCGCCCTCGTGACAGTCGAGGACGGCGTTGAGCCCGGCGCTGCCGAAGAAGGTCACCGGTTTGAGGTCGATGATGAGCATTCGCGCCGGATGGGTTTCAGCCAGGCGTAGCGCTGCGGTGAGATGCGAGATGAGCTCGTCTACCGTGGAAGAGTCGACGTCGCCTTTGACATGTACGAACACTGCGTCGTCGCGGGCGACATGCTCAACCGCCAGCAGTTCCATCCGTTCACCCGCCTCGAGGGCCCGAGCATTATGCGGCGGCGGTCTGCTGCGGTGCCCGAACCGCGGCGTGCGCCGGCCAAAGTCGCACTGAGCCTAACCCGCCAGGCTTCGCTGTGGTCAGGAGTCGCGATGGGAATCGTTGGGAATACGCTCGTGCGCCGTCAACAGCAGATGGTCGAACTGGCTTTGCACGGCCGCCGACGGTGCGGTCATGGTCATGACGTCGTCGAGCAGTTGCCTGGCCAGGGCGCGCACTTTGGTGTTGGTCTCCTGGGAGCGCCACTGCAGCACCCGGAACGCCTGCTCAGCACTCACCCGGTAGACGTACATCAGCACGCCCTTGGCCTGCTCGATCGCCGCGCGGTTTTCGAACAAGTCGGGCAGCGCCTCGTCGAGCACCTCCTGCCGCGTCTCGAACCGCGTTTCGTCGAAGGTGTCGGTGAGGTCGATGTAATGGCCTGCGGTGCCCAGCACCGTTCCAGACTCGTCGACCATGCGGTCGGCCACCACGATCGCGTCGTGCACGTTGCCCGCGGTGTCGATGAATCGGTGCCGGCTGGAGAACGGTTCACCGGATCGCAAGGCGTAGTCGAGCAAGTCTTGAACGTGCGCGCGGTCGTCCGGATGTTTGTGCGAGAGCAGCAGTTTGGTGGTCGGTACCACCGTTCCCGGCTGGTAACCGTGCATGCGGGCGACCTCGTCGGACCACTCCCAGCGCTGGCCGACGAACCAGAAGCGGAAGCTGCCCACGTTCAGGTAAGTGCCGGCCCCGGTGGGCATCGCGGCGACGAACCGATCCCGCTGCCGGTCGGCCACCGGTGTGCTTTTTTGGGCGGACTGCTGCACGTTTGCATCATCGCACTTGGCCGGTGCGGGGGCCAGCACCTTGGTATCCCTGCACGCCGGGGTCATGCTGCGCTAGCGTGGACCAGGTCCGACTAATCAACCACGCGGGAGCGCACGCCCAGTGCGCTGAGAGGACGGCTGGGGCCGTCGACCGTACGAACCTGACCGGGTAATGCCGGCGTAGGGAGATGACATGACCGTAACCATTGAACCGTCGGTGACCACCGGGCCCATCGCCGGCAGTCACAAGGTGTACCGCGAGGTGAACGGCATGCAGGTGCCGTTTCGCCGGGTGGACCTGTCCACCGGCGAACACTTCGACCTGTACGACACCTCCGGGCCGTACACCGACGACAATGCCGTGATCGACCTGGCCGCGGGCCTGCCGCCGCGGCCCGGCGTGGTCCGCGACCGTGGCACCCAGCTGCAGCGGGCCCGCGCCGGCGAGATCACCGCGGAGATGGCATTCATCGCCGCTCGGGAAGGGTTGCCCGCCGAGTTGGTGCGCGACGAGGTGGCCCGGGGCCGTGCGGTGATCCCGGCCAACTTCAACCACCCGGAGAGCGAGCCGATGATCATCGGCAAGGCGTTCGCGGTCAAGGTCAACGCGAACATCGGCAACTCCGCGGTGACGTCGTCGATCGCCGAAGAGGTGGACAAGATGGTGTGGGCCACCCGCTGGGGTGCCGACACCATCATGGACCTGTCCACCGGCAAGAACATCCACGAGACCCGCGAGTGGATCCTGCGCAACTCGCCGGTGCCGGTCGGCACCGTGCCGATCTACCAGGCGCTGGAGAAGGTCAAGGGTGATCCCACCGAGTTGACCTGGGAGCTGTACCGCGACACCGTGATCGAGCAGTGCGAGCAGGGTGTGGACTACATGACCGTGCACGCCGGGGTGCTGCTGCGGTATGTGCCGCTGACCGCCAAGCGCGTCACCGGCATCGTGTCGCGCGGTGGCTCGATCATGGCGGCCTGGTGCCTGGCGCATCACCGAGAGTCGTTCCTCTACACCAACTTCGAGGAACTGTGCGACATCCTGGCCAGCTATGACGTCACCTTCTCCCTCGGGGACGGGCTGCGTCCCGGCTCCATCGCCGACGCCAACGACGCCGCGCAGTTCGCCGAGCTGCGCACCTTGGGAGAGTTGACCAAGATCGCCAAAGCCCATGGCGCCCAGGTCATGATCGAAGGCCCTGGGCACGTGCCGATGCACAAGATCGTCGAGAACGTGCGCCTGGAAGAGGAGTTGTGCGAGGAGGCGCCCTTTTACACGCTGGGCCCGCTGGCCACCGACATCGCCCCGGCGTACGACCACATCACCTCGGCGATCGGCGCGGCGATCATCGCCCAGGCCGGCACCGCGATGCTGTGCTACGTGACGCCCAAGGAGCACCTGGGCCTGCCGGACCGCAAGGACGTCAAGGACGGTGTGATCGCCTACAAGATCGCCGCGCACGCCGGTGATCTCGCCAAGGGTCATCCGCACGCGCAAGACCGCGACAACGCCTTGTCCCAGGCGCGGTTCGAGTTCCGCTGGAACGACCAGTTCGCGCTGTCGCTGGATCCTGACACCGCGCGGGAATACCACGACGAGACATTGCCGGCCGAACCCGCCAAGACGGCGCACTTCTGCTCGATGTGCGGACCGAAGTTCTGCTCGATGCGCATCACCCAGGACGTCCGCGACTATGCCGCCAAACACGGCTTGGAGACCGAAGAGGACGTCGAGGCCATGCTCGCCAGCGGGATGGCCGAGAAGTCACGGGAATTCGCCGACCACGGCAACCGGGTGTATCTGCCAATCGCCCAGCAGTGACCGCAAGCGCGGCGCAGCCGGGCGCAGCGGGTCACTGCTCATCGAACCCAGCAGTGACCGCAAGCGCGGCGCAGCCGGGCGCAGCGGGTCACTGCGCGACCAACCCAGCAGTGACCGCAAGCGCGGCGCAGCCGGGCGCAGCGGGTCACTGCGCGACCAACCCAGCAGTGATCGCAAGCGCGGCGCAGCCGGGCGCAGCGCCGGGCGCTTATCTGCCGCTGCCGTCACCAGGAACGACCCCGCTGCGCGTGCTGACCATAGCGGGATCGGATTCCGGTGGCGGCGCGGGCATTCAGGCCGACATGCGCACCATCGCCATGCTGGGCGGGCACGCTTGCGTGGCCGTCACCGCGGTCACGGTGCAGAACAGCTTGGGCGTGCGGACCTTTCACGAGGTTCCGAACGACATCGTGGCCGGACAGATCGACGCGGTGGTCACCGACATCGGGATTCAGGCCGCCAAGACCGGGATGTTGGCGTCCTCAGCCATCATCACCACGGTGGCGCAGACCTGGCAACGGCTGGGACTGACGGTGCCGCTCGTCGTCGACCCGGTGTGCGCCTCGATGCATGGCGATCCACTGTTGGCCCGAGACGCGCTGAATTCCCTACGGACAGAGCTCTTTCCATTGGCCACGCTGGTGACCCCGAACCTCGACGAGGTGCGACTGCTCGTCGACATCGACGTGGTGGACGGCGAATCGCAGCGGGCCGCGGCCAAGGCGCTGCACGCGCTGGGCCCGGGCTGGGTGCTGGTCAAAGGCGGGCACCTGCGCTCCTCCGACCGCAGCAGCGACCTGCTGTACGGACCCGCTGAGGGTGCCGACTTCCACGAGTTCGACGCTCCCCGGGTCTCCACCACGAATGACCACGGCGGCGGGGACACCCTGGCCGCGGCGGTGGCATGTGCCCTGGCGCACGGGTATTCCGTTCCGGACGCGGTCGGCTTCGGGAAGCACTGGGTCACCGAATGCCTGCGGGCGGCTTACCCACTGGGCGGCGGCCACGGCCCCGTCTCGGCTCTGTTTCGGCTGACATGAGTCCGCGCCCGTGACGATGCATAGCCCAGCGACGGGAGGCAGCGGCGCCATGGATCTGTCGTCGATCGACGGTGTCGCACACCAACCCGAGGGCTCCCCGGCCGGCGTGGTGGTACTGACCCACGGCGCTGGCGGCAACCGGGATTCGCCTCTTCTGCAACGGCTTTGCGAAGAGTGGTCGGGGCTGGGCTGGCTGGCGATCAGATACAACCTGCCGTACCGTCGGCGCCGCCCCAAGGGTCCGCCGTCGGGATCGGCAGCCGCGGACCGGGAGGGAATCGCGGCAGCGATCGAACTGTGCGCCAACCTGGTCAGCGGGCCGGTGATCGCCGGCGGGCACTCCTACGGTGGCCGGCAGACCTCGATGGTGGTCGCCGCCGGACCGGCCCGTGTGGACGTCCTGACACTGTTCTCGTATCCGGTGCATCCGCCCGGTAAGCCGGAGCGCGTCCGCACCGAACACCTGCCGGACATCACCGTGCCGACGGTTTTTACGCACGGCACGTCGGACCCCTTCGGCACCCCGGCGGAGTTGCGCGCTGCCGCGGCATTGATCCCCGCGCTGACCGAGGTCGTCGAAATCGCAGGCGCCCGGCACGATTTGAGGTCGAAGACACTCGACGTGGCCGCGCTGTCGGTCGCGGCGGCACTTCGGCTCTCGCGTACCGCGCGGCGCTAGTTCGCGCCGGTGCAACCAGCTGGTAGCAGCAGCAGCGCCGGCCACAAGACGGTGGCCTCGCCCAGTGCGGCGATGTCCGCACCGGCCGGCAGCACTTTGTTCCAATAGGTCTCCCGCTCCTGCAATGTGCCGGCATGCAGGAATGCCCACGTGACGCCGATAATGAAGTAAGGCACCGCCAGCCAGGTGGCCAGCTCGAGAACCGCCCCTACCGATACCGGACGCTGCAGCGTGGATCTGAGCCGTTGCAACCCGCGCATGACTGTCGCTTACAGCAGCGGCTTGCGACGCCTGATTCGACGCCGCACGTCGGCCAACAGGAGGTGGCTACCTCCTTGCCGAAGGAAGGGAGGAATGAAGCGGTTGACGAATGCGACGAGCAAGAACAAACGTTCAAAACGCCACTGCTTGCCGCTGCTCCATGACACACCCATCGCGTCCCGAAAGACCGGCGCCAGGAAGCCGGTGGTGAGGAACTTCAGCAGCGGCCTAAACGGCACGCCCAGTACCGGATTGACCATCTTGAGGTTGATCAGGTCCAGCAGATAACCGCGCACCACGTCGTCGACCAGCACCCGCCCGCAAGCCGCATTCCAATACTCGTCGAACGCGGCGCGCGTCGGCGGCCACTGTTCGGCGGGGACTTGCAACGTCGTTCCCAACGTCCACGCCGACCGATAGAACTGTTCTGCTTGTTGCGGGGACATCGGCCCGCGCAACAGCTGATAGGTGTCCTCCAGCCCGACGAACAGACAGGCGGCCACCCACATCTGCAGGTCGCGGTCAAACGCGTTGTAGGGCACCGGGCTCGACGAGGTCGACCGAACCTGGCGATGCGCCGTGTCCACCGCGGCGCGAAAGGCGCTGCGGTCATGGTCCGTGCCGAACACCGCGACGGCCAAATACTGGAAGGTGGTCCGAGCCCGTTTCCACGGATGCTTGAGCAGATTGCCCGAGTCGACTTTCGATTCGACGACGCCGTAGCCCACCTCGGGCCAGGACAACTGCATGACGACGTTCGCCGCACCGGCGGCGAAGGCCCAGAAATCCATGGCCTCGGTCACCGCGACGGGCCCGTCGCCCCAGCGGGCGGTGCGGCGGCCGATGCTGATTCGCGTCTGGCTGATGGTCAAGGGGGCGGCGGCCGACGCCGTCGCACGCGGTGTGGACATTGGCGTTCCCGAGCGATGTGTGGTGCGTGCGCTTGCACGGGACTGATCCCGCGTTTCGAGCCTCTCACACGCTTGACCGCGCACGCAACGATAAGTTAATGATTATTCTTCAGCGTGGTGATGGTTCAACTCAACGTAGAACCGGTTCGAGGCGGATGAAGTGAGTAATCATTCGGATGTTCGATATGCCGGGCTGGTCGGGAGCCGAAACGCTAGCGTGAACACCGTGACCGGTGCCCGCAACGAGTCGTCCAGTCCGATACGCCGGCGTCCCAAGGACCGTAAAGCACAAATCGCCCGGGCATCCACCGATGCGTTCAGCGCGCAGGGTTATCACGCGGTGAGCATGGAAGACATCGCCTCCCGGGTCGGGATCTCGCCGGCGGCGTTGTACCGGCACTCACCGAGCAAGTACAACCTCTTTCGCGATGCGGTCCTGACGCTGGGCCAGCGGCTCGTCGACGCCACGGCATTCGCCGACGACGCCACCGGCACCGATCCCGCCGAGCTACTGACCCGGTTGATCGGTGCGCTGGTCGACACCACCATCGCCAACCGCACCGCCGGCGGTCTGTACCGCTGGGAGGGCCGTTACCTGCGCGGCGCCGACCAGACTGCGCTCAAAGAGCAACTCAAACTCACCAACAGCCGGCTGCAACGACCCCTGGCAGCGCTGCGGCCCAGGCTGCAACCGCCACAACTATGGACGTTGTCGGCGGCGGCGCTCAGCGTTATCGGCAGCATCACCGACCATTCGTTGCCGATGGCCGTCAACGAGATTCGCAGTGGTGTTGCCGAGATGGCCGCCGATGTGCTGGCCGCAGAAGTCTCGCTCAACAAGGGTCGCGCGTCCGCACCGGCTGCGCGTCCGGTCGTCACCGCGGCCGCCGGCGTCTACGAATTCGTGCTCGCCGAATCCATGCGACTGTTCTACGAGCGCGGTTTTCGCGATACCAGCATGGACGACATCGCGGCGGCGGTGGGCATGCAACCCTCCGGGCTCTATCGTTACTTCCCCGGCAAGGTCGACATCCTGGCCGCGGCGTATCGCCGTGCGGCCGACCGTTGTTCGGCCGATGTGGCCAAAGTCGTCGCTCGAACGGCCGACCCGGAGCGGGCGCTGGCCGCGCTGGTCGAGGTGTACGTCGCCCGATCCTTCGCGCGACCGGAGATCGCCTACGTCTATTACACCGAGCGGCACAATCTGCCCGCCGACGAGCTTTCCATGCTCGACACCATCCAGCAGTCCACCGCCGAGGCGTGGGCCCGGCTGGTGACGGCGGTGCGCCCAGAGTTGAGCGCGGCGCGGGCCCGCTACGCCGTCCACGGCGCCTACGCGCTGATCGTCGACTCGGGCCGCCTGGTCCGGCGCCACGACACCGCCCAGGCACGGTCAACAGCGCGTCGCCTCACCGAGATCACCCTGCTGGGCCGGCCGGCCAAGAGGAGGTGAGGCGGGTGATCACCAAATTGCGTCTACTGCTCAACTACCAGATGACAGTCGCGGAGTGGATCGGACTCGGCGTGCTCTTCGGCGCTCCCTACCTCGTCGTGGGCCTGATCTGGTCTGCATCGCACACCGATCATCTGCGCGGCATGCAGGGCGCCGACCTGGTCGTGTCGTTCCTGGGTTCGATCGTCTCCTGGCCGGTGCTGCTGTTCTCCAACGTCTGCATGACGTAGCCGGCCCGGCTACCACCTGTGGAGAATATCTATTAACATATGTGAGTAGCTGGGGGGCTTTCTCGGGTTCGACCAGGTCTGCAGAAAGATGACTGAAGGAACCGATCATGTTGGACAAGGCTCGCCGGATGCTCAGTTACCCGGTGAGCATCGGCCAGTTGATTGTCATCGGATTAGCGCTCGGGACACCATACTTGCTCGTCGGAGCTATCTGGTCGACCACACACACCGATCACCTGCACCGGATGTATGGGATCGACCTGGCCGTGTCGTTCCTCGGCTCGATCGTCTCCTGGCCGGTGCTGGTGTTCTCCGACGTCTGCATGACCTAGTCGCCGGGCCGTAATGAACGTTCACTTCCTCGACGATATGGAGAAGCCGTGAGTCGTCGTCAGATCTATCTCGGCGTAGCCGGCCTGGTGCTTCTGGTCATCGGTGTGGCCGGCCTGTGGTTCCCCGTGTACTTGAATCAATTCGACGTGTATGGGGTCAAAGTCAGCTGCGGCAACGGCTTTTCGTCCACCGTTCCGCCGAATGCGCTCGCTGACGGCGGCAATCCCGCGGCGCGATGCGGTACCGCCCTACTCATTCGCCGGGCCTGGACCATCCCGACGGTCATCCTGGGCTGGCTACTCGTCACCCGGTTCGTGGTGGCGTGGGTGCACACCGGTCAACGCGCCCCGGAGGAAGCTTCACCCGCCTAGCGCTACGACGGGTAGCGCGAATAGCAGCCGCCCATGTCCCCCGCCACGCCACCGCGGAAGGCGGCGATCCGGGTGAACCCGGCCGGCACACTGACACCGTCGGCGTCACTGGCCACCATGTGGTTGGTGAGCAGCCCGGACACGGCTTCGTCGAGGTCGCCGGCGGTGAGGACTAGCTGGTTGCCGGAAGCCAATTCAATGGGCTCGGCCATCTTGCGATGCGCGACGCCGGTCAGGCACGCCGTCCGCAACGCGGTCCACGGGCTCTGCATCGGCAGTCCGCGCTCGTGCTGTGCCGCCAGCGCGTACCGCGACATCACCACCGACAGGGCGGTGTCATCACCCTGGGGCAGACTGTGTTGCTTGGTTCCGGCGACCTTGCCCATCGCGGCCAGTGCGGGCAGATCCACCACGATGGTGTTGGTCGACGGGCAGTAGGACGCCGGCGGGCTCGCCTTGGCATCCGAACAGCTCGCGGCCTGAAACGACAGCGACGGCGGATTCTTCAGTGCGAAGATCTTGCCCATCAGCTCCATCAGCGTCTTCAAGGTGTCCTGATTGATTTGCACCTCACCGGTTTCCGTGGTGCCGGTGGTGTCGACGCGCAACGTCGTCGGCAGATCGCCGCGGCGTCGCTCGATTTCGGACCTGTTGATCGCCGCGCACGCCGACGTGCCGGTGATGAAGCCCATTTGGAAGGCGCTCACCCGGTCCAACGCCGACCCGTGTTCGTCGTCGTTCTGGGTGTCGGCGTCCATGACCGGGTCGCGGGTGGTGATGATTCCGGCGAGGACGTGGTCCAGGCCGTCCGCGGTGCTCAAGGTGAAGCGCGGCGACTTACCTTCGGCCACGTGGTAGAGGTAAACCCCGGCGAAGCAATCGGCTTGCTGCTCGCGGACGATGGTGGGGTCTCTGCGAGTGACCAGTTTAGCCATCGACTGCAATGCATGCCCGAACTCGTGGGCGAGCACGCCGTTGACCGACATGTCGCCGAAGTACTTCTGCGCGACGGCCATGAAAACAGTGCGGTCCCAAGCGATCATGTTGCAGCGGGAGGTGAAGAAGGCGTTGACGAGCTGGTAGGTGTCGTTGTGGCAGACGATAGGACTGTTGGGATCGTCGGAGTCGTAGGACACCAGCTTCTCGACCGGCTTGAACGTCCCTTTCAGGGGGTCGTGATAGTTGGCTTTCCAGAATTCCTGGATGTCGTTGATCGAGAGCAACGACAACTTGTCGATGGGGCCGTTGTTGGTGTTGATCACCGTGCCGGTGGGCGCGGGGCCGTTGGGCCGAGCGCCGCTGGGCCCGTTGTCCGCCGGCAACCCGCCCACCCGGAACGGGTCGTTGAGAATAGACAGCGCGTGGCCGTTGACCACGGTGCTGCAGCCCGCCACCACCAGGATTGCGGCCAAGCAGGCCATAGCGGCCCGCGCTGAAGCGATCACTTTGCGCGAGCGCCTAGTCATAGGTGAACCCCGTCCCCGGTCGGTGCCGTCAAAGGAACCTCATTCTAGAACGCTTGGTTTGCTGTCAACCCACAAATGCGTGGCTAAGACGGCCGTATCCGGTGGCGTTTGCCGTGCGGTGTGACGCCGTTGACGCCGGTGACCGACTCCGCGTAGTACCCCGCGGCGAATGCCACGCCTGCACCCATGACGGCTAACGCCTCCCGATTGACGTTGTCCACGGTGTCGCCGGCTCCCTGGTAGTTCGGATCGAACGGCGCCCCGGCCTGGCCGCCCCAAAGTCGCGCCTGCACCGTGGATTTCGTCTGCGAAGCCCCGGTGTTCATCCCGCCGACCGGCACACCGGCGACCAGGAACGGGTGGTAGTCGGTGCGGGTGTTCAGCGGCATGTCAGCGGGCCGCTTGCCGGCCAGGTTCAGATATCCGGCCAGGGTGCGCTCCAGCGCTGCCGAGCCTTCCGGGACGTCTGCCGACGCCACCCCCGGTCCGGGCGGTCCGGACTGATCACCGTCATCGGTGAAGTAGCCGGCGTTCGGGGAGCCGAGCATATCGAAGTTCAGGTACAGCGCGATGTTGTTGAGTTGTTCGTTGTTCAATCCGAACAGGTAGTCGGTGGCACCGTTGATGCCGTTCTCTTCGGCTCCCCAGAACACGAATCGCACCGCGTTGGTCACCGGTGCCAACGGGCCCAACTGCAGCGCGGTCTCCAACACGGCGGCCGTCCCGGACCCGCCGTTGTTGATTCCCGGTCCCTCTCGCGGGCTGTCCAGATGCGTGCCGACCATCACCACTTCATTTGCTGCCCCGGTTCTGGTCTGTGCCAGCACGTTTCGCGAGGTGATGTCGACCGCTTCGGAGTCCAGCACCAGGCGCACCGAGGCACCGACACGGTCCAATGCGGACGCGCCGTTGGCTCCGATCACTGCCACGGGCACGCTGAGCTGTTTGTAGTAGCCGCGGTTGAACAGTCCGGGCGGCGCCCCCTGACCGCTGGACTGGTTGATCACGATGAGGGCCGCCGCTCCCCGGGCGACCGCGCTGTTGTGTTTGTCGACCACCGAACAGCGGGTGTCGTCGACCACCGCGACTGCCCCCTTGGGTACCACCGCCGGGTAATCACCGGCCGCGCAGCCGGCCGCTTGACTCGGCCGTACCACCGGGCCAGTCAGTCCCCCCGGTGGTGTCCGAACCAGCAGCGAAGCTTGGTCGACGGCATAGCTGCGGCCGGCGACCGTCACGGTGGGCTTGCCTTGCGAGAGCGTGACCAGTCGCTCGAACTGCGGCGTTGATACATCAAACCCTTTGTCCCGCAACTGCTTGGCGACATAATCCACGCTCGCGTCATAGCCCGGCGTGCCCGCGGCGCGGTTTCCGCCATGTGCGGCGGCGATCGCCTGCAGTGCCCGCAGATGGGTGAACATCGCATCGGCGGTCACCTTGCCGGCCAGCGCCCGTCCCAGATCCGGTGCCGCACCCGGCGGTGCGGCATGGTGCGTTGTCGTACAGCCCACCAGGAAGGCGGCCAGCAACACAGCGCCGAGTCGCGTGCGCACGCCTCGATTCACGGTTTGGCGAGCACGTGGCGGGTGCGGTCGCCGATGGCCGGAACTCCGTTGCGACCACTGAGATCTTGGGCGTAGAGGGCAATCGCATAGGCGACCCCGCCGCCTTGAATGCCCAGCGACGTCCGGTCGATGTGTTCGAGCGTGTCGCCCTTTTGGTGGTAATTCGGATCGAACGGCTGATCGGCCGTTCCGCCCCACATCTTGGCCTGCTCGTCGGACTTCTTGACCTCCGCGCCCGAGAACAACCCGCCGGCTGGGATACCCGCGAGCGTGAAGCCGTCATAATCGGATCGGCCGTCGAACGAGGTGTCCTGCGCGGTCTTGCCGGCCGACTTCAGATACGCGACCAGAGTCCGCTCGATCCCGGCCGAACCCTCGGGCACCACCGGCTGGCCACGGGCATCCATCGGCAGCGACTGATCACCGTCGTAGGTGAAGTAACCGGGATTGGGTGAAGCCAGCATGTCGAAGTTGAGGTAGAGCGCGATGCTTTTCAGCGCGTCGAGGTCCAGCGACTCGACATAGTTGCGCGAACCGATCAACCCGAGTTCCTCGGCTCCCCAGAAGCCGAACCGCACCGCATTGTGGACCTGCGGCGAATTCCCCAGTTGCACAGCGGCTTCCAGAATCGCGGCCACACCGGAACCATTGTCATTGATGCCCGGGCCTTCGGGCACGCTGTCGAGATGTGCACCGGCCATCACCACGTCGGTCGGCGACCCGGTCTTGGTCTGCGCGATGACGTTGCGGGCTTTGAAACTTTGCGTCGTGGCGGTCAGTTTGACGGTGGTGGGTCCGGAGCGTTCGCGCAGTTGCAGTCCGACGGACTTGGTGACGCTGATTACCGGGATCTTCACGTCGGTGTTTGCTCCCAACGTGCCGCCCATCGTTTGTTCGTCGACGTTGTCGGCGACGATCAACGCTGCGACGCCACGCTGCGCGGCGGCGTCCTCTTTCTGGGCGAATTGGCAACTGCCGCGGTCGACAATGACGATCGCTCCCTGCGCCGGCAGCTTGTCGTAGTCCGACGGGGTGCACCCTGGGCTTTCCTCGGCGGGTGCGACCACCAGCGGCCCGGTTACTCCGTCGGGTCCGGTGCCCAGACTGAATTCCAGGGCGCGGGCCTCGACGGTCTGACCGGCGACGGTCACCGAGCCCTTGTCGGCATGGAACACGCGGGCGGAGAATTCCGGGGTCTGCACGTCAAAACCGCTGTTGCGCAACGTGTTGACGACGTAGTCCACACTGGCTTCGTAGCCCGGTGTTCCCACCGCACGGGTGCCGTCGTGGGCGTTTGCGATGTCTTGCAATTTGGACAGGTGCGCCATCATCGCGTCGGTAGTGACTTTGTTGCGCAACGTAGCGGCGAATTCGGCCGCGGCGGGATTACCGGCGGTGGGCTGCGACTGAGTCGACCCGCGGTGGCAGCCCACCAGCAACGACCCGACCAGCGCGGCAGCGGCGAGCACCGCAGACATGGTTCTGGATTTGTTCACCATCGCGCTCAGACTAGACGGACCCCCGGCACCCGCGCCGGTCAACCACCCATCCTGGTGCCCGGATCTTTTGCTACTCAGACGAACAGCGCGGCGAATGGCGGGACGGGCATATTGCGTATTACGAACCAGGCCGCCACCAGCGACAGCGTCACCGGCGCGGCCCAGCGATTGTGTTGCCAACTTCGAATCCGCCGACCGACCACGCGGCCGTAGGTCCAGGCCAGGTATGCCCAGATCAGCAGGGCCAGCGCCGCCAGGCCCAGAGCGTTGAACCTGGCGGCGGCCAACAGGTTGCCGTGCAGAAGGCTGTACAGCATTCGTAAGCTGCCGCACCCGGGGCAATCGATGCCCAGCAAGGCTTTGGTGGGGCAGGTGGGTAGTGGACCGTTGGGGGTGGTCGGGTCACCCACCCAGATCGCGGCGCACACCAACGTCGAAGCCGCGGCCACCACTAGTGGCGCACCAAGACGTAATTGCACCGACCCTGAGCGGGTCACCATTGCCGGTACCCGGCTTAAAGCATCGCCGCCATTGCGGCGTTCGTGTCAGTGTTCATCGCCCCCACGGCAATCAGGATGCCGTAGATGATGAGTGCCACCACACCGGCGATGACCGACCACTTGACCCACTTCTTGGCGTCCGCGGAGGCCGCTTGCGCCTCGGCGTATTGGCCTTGCGCCCACAGTCCGCTGACCTGAGAGGACTTCACGATCGCAACGATTCCGAGGGGAAGGCAGCAGAACAACGTCGCCAAGATCGACCACACCAAGTAGTTGTCCGGCTGTTGCCCAGCGGGCGGCTGCTGCGGCGGGTAACCGGGCGGTGGGGGCGGTGGTTGTGTCATGAACTCTCCAGTCAAGAGAAGTTAGCTGGCGTGAAGCGGTGCTTACCATACCGGAGAGCCGTCGCAACGGCACCACCAAACTGCAAACTTTTTGTCCGACGCGTTGGCACTGAGTTACCGACGGTGGTGGGCAGCTCGTTGACGCCCCGATCCGAGCCGAAGACGCACCTGCCGATTCCGGGTCTGCGCACTGCCGATCGTGCCTCGAGTGGGTGTCAAAGCTGCTGTGGTTGTTGGCCTTTGGCGGTGTCCACTCGAGTCGGCCGGGCAGCTGCACACCGGCCCGGCGGCAAATTCAGTCCTACACAGACAATTTCTTAGGGCACGAGTTGCATGGCGAAGTCACGGCAGGCTCATACAGATTGAGCAGAAAGCTCTGTTGTCAGACGTTCAAGAGAAATACACTCCGGGATGTCAGCGCCGCTGCACCGTCTATCCGGCGACCTAAGGAGTCAAGGATGTTGAACACCACTCATGCGCTTCGGGCAGCGACGGCTGCGGCGCTGCTGGGCAGCTTTGCCTGTCTGGGCACTGCGACCGCGAACGCAGATCCGACCGACACGCTCACCTCTTCTCTTTCGAAGGGTTACAGCACCAGCAACTGCGGCACGCAGGCGGTTTCGGAAGTGCAGTCCACCTTCCCCACGGTTCAGGCGATCATGGCGTGCGGGCAGAACGCCGACTCCGCCGGTCCGGCCTCGGCGAAGTACTTCCTATTCCCCAACAGCGCCGACCTGGCCAGCTCGTTCACCAAACTCATTGGTACAGACACCCTCACCAACTGTGGGGATGCCAAGTCGCCGACCACCTGGCACCAGGGCAGCAACAACGACTCGGCCGGACAGGTGGCCTGCGGCACCGATCAGGGCCAGGCCGAGGTCATTTGGACCGTCGACGCCAAGAACGTGTTGGCCTTCGTCCGTGCGTCCAACGGTGACACCTCGAGCCTGTACCAGTGGTGGCGCACCAACGGCTGACCTCACAACGCCGCGGCGATGAGTCTCGCCACGGCACGCATGCCGGCGCCGTTGGGATGCAGCGGCGCCGGTTTAGCGGGAACGGGCACACCAGGTTTCGTCGTCCACGCCTCGGTGGACCAGGCGTGGTGGTCGCGGCTGGCCGCGCCGGCGCGAACGATTTCGCACCCCGCCGTCTCGGCAGCCTCGGCCGTGCGTTGCTCGAGGGTGGCCGCGACGTGGCGGCCCAACGCCGCGTCGGCCTCCGATAGCGGCGGTGCGGGCACACCCGCCGGCGGCAGCACCGTGAGGTAGTCGACGAACAAGACCCGGGCATCGGGCGCCCGCTCGCGCACCGCGCGGCCGACCGAACACAACGCATCGAAGACCTCGGCTAGCGCGACTTGGCGCTGCCCTCGGTCGAGCAGCGGGCAAATCCTCTTGCCCAACAGCGGCACTCGCCGCGCGACGGTGGGCAATGAGGCCGCCACCAGCAACGGTATATAGCCGACGTCGTTGCCGCCGATGGTGATGGTGACCAGCGACTCCGAGCCGTCGAGTGCGGCCACTTGCGGCGGCGCGCCGTGTTGGCGATTGGCCAGGACATCGGCGGTGGTGGCACCGGAGTACGTCACGTCGACAAGTTGGAAGCCGTGTTCTTGGGCAACCAGATGCGGGTAGTTGCGGGCCGATCGTCCCGCTCTCCTCGGCGATCCGGCCGCGCGTGGCCGGATGCCCGGCCCGGCGGCCATCGAACTACCTAGCGCGACATAGCGTTTCATGTAAGGGTCGGGCTGGACGCTTGGGCCCAGAACCGTTTCGGGATCCGCCCGGCCCGGCGCGCCAGATAACCGGCTGTGACGGCGGCGTTCATCGCCGCGGCCATCGCCGGCGGATCGGCGGCTCGGGTCACCGCGGTGGCCAACAGCACAGC
Organism: Mycobacterium sp. 1423905.2; assembly: GCF_001673155.1. Classification (GTDB taxonomy): domain Bacteria; phylum Actinomycetota; class Actinomycetes; order Mycobacteriales; family Mycobacteriaceae; genus Mycobacterium. The sequence goes on from NZ_LZLE01000047.1 coordinate 25,028, forward strand.
GTCGCAACCCAACTCCATCGCCAACGCGGCGTCACTGGCGGTGCCGATGCCCGCATCGAGCACGACCGGAACCCCGGCCCGCGCCACGATCATCTCGATGTTGTGCGGATTGTTGATGCCCAAGCCAGTGCCGATCGGCGCGCCCAACGGCATCACCGCCGCGCACCCGGTGTCTTCCAGCCGCCGCGCCAGCGCCGGGTCGTCGTTGGTGTAAGGCAGGACGACAAATCCGTCATCTACCAATTGCTCTGCGGCGCGGACCAATTCGACGGGATCGGGCAGCAGCGTGCGTTCGTCGGCGATCACTTCCAGCTTGACCCAGTTGGTGTTGAGCGCCTCCCGGGCCAACTGCGCGGTCAGCACCGCTTCGGCGGCCCCACAGCACCCGGCGGTGTTGGGCAGCGGCGTGATGCCGAGCCGGTTGAGCAGATCGAGGAGCCCGGTGCCGCCTTCGGCGTCGACCCGGCGCATCGCCACGGTCGTCAATTCGGTGCCCGAGGCGACCAACGCCTCTTCGAGCACCGCCAGATTGGTCGCACCCCCGGTGCCCATGATCAGCCTCGAAGAGAATGCGCGATCACCGATCGTCAGTTTCGCGTCAACCACCTTGCACCGCCGTCACCACTTCCAGTCGCACTGGTTCGGGTAATTCCGAGACCCGTCGGGCCCATTCCGATCGGGGCAGCACCGAGAAGTCCTGCGCTACCGCCACGCCCCGGTCGGGATAGCCGAGCCGCTCGAGCAACGCGGCCACCGTCGTCTGGGCGTCCACCTCGACTTGGTGGTCGTTGACCGTCACGATCATCGGTGCGCTCCAACCGGAACAAGTTCGGCGACTATTTGCTCGGCGGTCCACGGCGCCAACAGGAAACCGGACCGTCCGTGCCCGGCGGCCACCAGCGTCCGCTCGTCCAGACGGTGCACCAGGGGCACGTTTTCCGGCGTCATGGGCCGCAATCCCGCGGCGCACTCGGCCAACTCGTATTCGCCCAGCGCGGGCAACACCGCGCAGGCGTCATCGAGTAGGTCGCGCACCCCGGAGACCGCCGGGGCGGTGTCACGGCCGTGTTCGTACTGGGTGGCACCGACCACCACGCCGTCCGCGCGGGGCACCAGGTATACCTGCCGTCCATGCACCCGGGCGCGAATCACCCGGCCCGGCGACGGCATACATCCTTTGCGCCAGCGCAGCCGCAGCACTTCGCCCTTCACCGGCCGCACGGGCAGGCCCGGCCACAACGAGGGCGCGTCGATGCCGTTGGCGATCACTACGGCGTCGGCGGCCACGGTCGACAACTCACGCACCGGCGGCGCCCACCGCACGCCCAGCCGCTCACAATCCGCGCTCAGCGCGTCGAGCAGCGCGCGGTTGTCCACCGCCAGCTCGGTGGGTGCCCGAAAACCGTGCCGGATGCCTTGGGCCAGCAGTGGTTCGAGGTCCCGCATCGCCGACTCCCACACCACCGGGTGCCCCTGCTCGGACAACCAGTCGGCGACGGTGCGCAGATCGGCAATGTCGGCCCGGTCGACGGCCACCACCAACGACTCGCGGGCGGTGATCACCTCCGGCGGCAGCCGGTCGAGGAATCCGCTTTCGTGCCACAAGCGCAGCGACTCCAAGCCGAGCCGCAGTAGCCGTTCCTCACCCGGCCACGCTTCGCTGTGCGGGGCCAGCATGCCGGCGGCGACCCAGGATGCGCCGCGGTCGCTGCTGCGGTGCACGCGCACGGCCCAGCCGGCTTGCGCGGCCCGGCGGGCGATCGACAGCCCGATGACACCGCCGCCGATGACGGCTAGGGACCCCGCGGGGGTGGAGGGCATTGGCTGCTCCCTTCGCCGGCATGACCCGGATCAGGTGTGACGGTCAGGACAGGCCCAGACGTCTTCTGGTGGTGTCCACTCTCAGCCCCGCTGGTACCCGGGACTCCCGTGCTCTTCGCCGTCCACGCTAGCGCGATAACGTCGCTTTGTGCACAGCCCCCGTACCAGCGCCCGTGCCCGGTTGGCGACGGCCACGCTTTATCTGTGCACCGATGCACGTCGCGAGCGCGGTGACTTGGCCGAGTTCGCCGACGCCGCCCTGGCCGGCGGTGTCGACATCATCCAGTTGCGCGACAAGGGCTCGCCGGGCGAACAGCGGTTCGGCCCGCTCGAGGCGCGCGACGAACTGGCGGCCCTGGCGGTGCTCGCCGACGCGGCGCGCCGCCACGGCGCCCTGCTGGCCGTCAACGACCGCGCCGACATCGCTCGCGCGGCCGGAGCCGACGTGCTGCACCTGGGTCAACGCGACCTGCCGCCGCAGCTCGCGCGCGAGCTCGTCGGGCCCGACATGGTGATCGGCTTGTCCAGTCACGACCCCGACCAGGCCCGGTCGGCGGCCGCGGCGGGCGACTACTTCTGCGTCGGCCCGTGCTGGCCCACCCCGACCAAGCCGGGCCGCGCGGCGCCCGGTTTAGACCTGGTGCGCAGCGCCGCGCAACTCGCCGTCGGCATACCGTGGTTCGCCATCGGTGGCATCGATGCGCAGCGGCTGCCCGAGGTGCTTGCGGCCGGCGCGCGCCGCATCGTGGTGGTCCGCGCGATCACGGCGGCGGACGACCCGCGCGCCGCGGCGCAGCAGCTCAGCTTGGCGCTTGCAGCAGCGAGCTGATCCGCCGGCTCAGCTGCGAGGGCGCCTCGTCGGCCTGAAGTGGAGGGCCCGGCATGCACCACACGAAGACTCCGGACTCGACCTCCATGGTGCGCGGCAGCCGCTGACGGCGTTCGTCACCGTCACCCAGCGGCACGGTCGCCGGGGCGGTGCGCAACCGCTGCCAGCTGGCCGCGAAACCGGGGTGCAACGGCAGGTCGGCCACCTCGTCCTCGCCGACCCAGCGCAGCTCGGCGCTCTCGTGATTGGGCACCGTATGCAGCAATTCAACGGCATCGGCGACGACGGTGGTGTAGGTCCAATTGGTGCCGCTCGCCACGGCGGTGACCACTGCGGCCCGCACGGTGACCCGGTCGGCGGCCAATCCCGCCTCCTCGTGGGCTTCTCGGACCGCGGTCTGCTCGGGCGTCTCGTGGCTGTCGCGGGCGCCGCCGGGCAGTCCCCAGGTGCCGCCCTGATGGCTCCACACCGCCCGATGCTGCAGCAGCACGGCGGGGGTGCCGTCGGGACGCGGCGCGCGAAGTAACAGACCGGCCGCGCCGAACCTGCCCCAGTAGGGGACGCCGCTGTCGGATACGACCCATCCGTCACCGTCGCCCCGCACGAGTTCAGGATAGGCAGACTGTTCGATGAGGTTCCTTGCAATTGGGGTCCAATTGGCTCCGCCTGCCCCCATCTGTCGGAACATTCTCTTAGAATTCGCTTATTCGGGTTCGACATGGTCGAAAGATGAGGTCCGAGCAGACGTGACGGTTGAGCTGGCGCACCCGTCGACCGAGCCGCTGGGGTTGCGCTCGCCCGTGGAACCGGCTCACCCGCGCTGGTGGTTCGTCTCGACGACGCCCGGCCGCATCCTGACCATCGGCATCGTCTTGGCGGCGCTCGGCGTGGCCAGCGCCTTCGCCACCTCGACGACCATCAACCACCGCCAGCAGGTGCTGACCACCGTGCTGGAGCACACCGAGCCGCTGTCCTATGCGGCCGGACGGCTGTACACGACGCTGTCGGTGGCGGACGCCGCGGCGGCCACCGCGTTCATCGCCCAAGCCGAACCGCGCGCGGTGCGGCTGCGCTACGAGCAGGCCATCACCGATGCCGCCGTGGCGGTGACCCGGGCGTCCAGCGGACTCACCGACGAACGATTGGTGCAGTTGCTGGGCCGGATCAACGCCGAGTTGGCGGTCTATACCGGGCTGATCGAAATTGCCCGCACCAACAACCGAGCCGGCAATCCGGTGGGTTCGTCGTATCTGTCGGAGGCATCGGGGCTGATGCAGTCGACGATTCTGCCTGACGCCCAGCAGCTTTATCAGGCGACGTCGGCGCGGGTGGACAGTGAGACTACCGCGTCGACCCAGATCCCGGCGCCGGTGATCCTGGTCGTCACCACGACGGTGGTGTTCGGTGCGTTCTCGCATCGCTGGTTGGCCCGGCGCACCCGCAGGCGCATCAACCCAGGTCTGGTGGTCGGTGCGCTCGGTATCCTCGTCATGGTGGTGTGGGTCGGAACTGCCCTGACAATTTCCACCACTGCCAGCCGCAGCGCCAAAGACACCGCCGCCGAGTCGCTCAAGAACATCACCAATCTGGCGATCACCGCGCAGCAGGCGCGCGCCGACGAGACCCTGTCGTTGATCCGGCGCGGCGACGAAGAGGTTCGCAAGCAGGCGTTCTACCAACGGATCGACCGCATGCACCGTCAGCTGGCCGAGTACATGGCCCGCAACGACGCCGTCGACAAGCCCGACCTGCAAGGCGCCGACCAGTTGCTGGTGCGTTGGCAGCAGGCCAATGACCGGATCAATTCCTACATCTCGGTCGGCAACTATCGGGCCGCCACGCAGGTCGCGCTCGGCAAAGGCGAGAACGACTCCACCCCAGCGTTCGACAAGCTGGACGAGGCGCTGACCAAAGCCATGGATCAAAGCCGCAACCATCTGCGCAACGACGTGCTCAACGCCCATGCCGGGCTGGCCGGCGCCCAGGTGGGCGGCGTGGTGCTCAGCCTGGGCGCGGCCATCGCGGTCGCCCTCGGCCTGTGGCCCCGGCTGAAAGAGTATCGGTGATGACGCGGCTGCCCCTCCCCCGGCGGGCCCTGGGCGTGCTCGCGGTGGCGCTGCTGCTGGCCGGATGCGGGCACACCGAGCCGCTGAAGGTGGAGGCGACGCCGACGCTGCCGCTGCCCACACCGGTGGGCATGGAAGAGATGCCGATGCAGCCGCCGCTGCCCCCGGACAACACCAGCCAGGGCTGCAACCCGACGGCCAGCCTGCGCCCGTTCCCCAACAAGGCCGACGCCGAGGCGGCGGTGGCCAACATCCGCGCCCGCGGGCGGCTGATCGTGGGGCTGGACATCGGCAGCAACCTGTTCAGCTTCCGCGACCCGATCACCGGGGAGATCACTGGCTTCGACGTCGACATCGCCGGGGAGATCGCGCGCGACATCTTCGGTGTGCCCAGCCACGTCGAATACCGGATCCTATCGGCCGACGAGCGCATCACCGCGCTGCAGAAATCGCAGGTCGACGTCGTCGTGAAGACCATGACCATCACCTGTGAGCGCCGCAAGCTGGTCAACTTCTCCACCGTCTACCTCGACGCCAACCAACGCATCCTGGCCCCGCGCGACTCGCCGATCTCCAAGGTTTCCGACCTGTCCGGCAAGCGGGTCTGCGTGGCCCGCGGCACCACCTCGCTGCGGCGGATCCGCGAGATCGCCCCACCGCCGATCGTGGTGTCGGTGGTCAACTGGGCCGACTGTCTGGTGGCGTTGCAGCAACGCGAGATCGACGCAGTGAGCACCGACGACTCGATTTTGGCGGGACTGGTGGAAGAGGATCCGTACCTGCATATTGTGGGGCCCAACATGGCCACCCAGCCCTACGGCATCGGAATCAACCTGGACAACACCGGCCTGGTCCGGTTCGTCAACGGCACCCTGGAACGCATCCGCGGTGACGGCACGTGGAACACCCTGTACCGCAAGTGGTTGACGGTGCTCGGTCCCGCGCCGCTGCCGCCCGCGCCGAGGTATCTGGACTGATGGGCAAGCCCACGCAGAACGCGGACGACGACCTCCGGACCGAGCAATCGGTCCCCGCCGAGCAGCGCGACAACGAAGAGGCCGCGCGCGATACCGGCACCCAGGCCGCCGACGTGCAGACCGGTTCGGCGGCGGGCAGCCGGCCGGTGGCCACCCAGGCGCTGTTCCGCCCGGATTTCGACGATGACGACGACGACGATTTCGCGATCTCCGTCGGCACCATGGACACCCAGCCGCAAGATCAGATGACGGCGGCGACGCGGGCGTTGCCGCAGGTCCGCAAGCTCGGTGGCGGCCTGGTCGAGATCCCGCGAGTACCGGACATCGATCCGCTCAAGGCGTTGATGACCAATCCGGTGGTGCCGGAGAACAAGCGGTTCTGCTGGAACTGCGGGCGGCCGGTCGGCCGGTCCGGGTCGGAGGGCGAGGGCGCCTCCGAAGGCTGGTGCCCGTACTGCGGCAGTCCTTACTCGTTCTTGCCCCAGCTCAACCCCGGCGACGTCGTCGCCGGCCAGTACGAGGTCAAGGGCTGCATCGCGCACGGCGGCCTGGGGTGGGTGTATCTGGCCGTCGACCACAACGTCAACGACCGCCCGGTGGTGCTCAAGGGTCTGGTGCATTCCGGGGACGCCGAGGCCCAAGCAATCGCCATGGCCGAACGGCAGTTCTTGGCCGAGGTGGTGCACCCGCAGATCGTCCAGATCTTCAACTTCGTCGAGCACGAGGACAAGCACGGCGACCCCGTCGGCTACATCGTCATGGAGTACATCGGCGGTCAGTCGCTCAAACGGGGCCGCGGCGAGAAGCTGCCGGTCGCCGAGGCGATCGCCTACCTGCTCGAGATCCTGCCCGCGTTGAGCTACCTGCATTCGATCGGCCTGGTCTACAACGACCTCAAGCCGGAGAACATCATGCTCACCGAGGAGCAGCTGAAGCTGATCGACCTGGGCGCGGTGTCGCGGATCAACTCGTTCGGATATCTCTATGGCACTCCGGGCTTCCAGGCGCCGGAGATCGTGCGGACCGGGCCGACGGTGGCCACCGACATCTACACCGTGGGGCGCACGCTGGCGGCGCTGACGCTGAACCTGCGTACCCGCAACGGCCGGTATCTGGATGGCCTGCCCGAAGACGATCCGGTGCTGAGCCAGTACGACTCGTTCGGCCGGTTGCTGCGCCGCGCCATCGACCCCGATCCTCGGCGGCGCTTTGGCACCACCGAGGAACTGTCGGCCCAGATGATGGGCGTGCTGCGCGAAGTGGTGGCCGCCGACACCGGGGTGCCGCGGCCGGGTTTGTCCACCATCTTCAGTCCCAGTCGCTCCACGTTCGGAGTGGACCTGCTGGTCGCGCACACCGACGTGTACCTGGATGGGCAGGTGCACTCGGAGAAGCTGACCGCCAAGGAGATCGTCACCGCGTTGTCGGTGCCGTTGGTCGATCCGACCGATGTCGCGGCCTCGGTGCTGCAGGCGACGGTGCTCTCCCAGCCGGTGCAGACGCTGGACTCGCTGCGCGCCGCGCGACACGGCGCGCTGGACGCCGACGGCGCGGACCTGTCGGAGTCGATCGAGCTGCCGCTGATGGAGGTGCGCGCGCTGCTGGATCTCGGTGACGTCAGCAAGGCCACCCGAAAGCTCGACGACCTGGCCGAGCGGGTGGGCTGGCGTTGGCGATTGGTGTGGTATCGGGCCGTCGCGGAGTTGCTGACCGGCGATTACGACTCGGCGACACGGCATTTCACCGAGGTGCTGGATACCTTCCCCGGGGAGTTGGCGCCCAAGTTGGCGCTGGCCGCCACCGCCGAGTTGGCCGGTGACACCGATCAGCACAACTTCTACCGGACGGTGTGGCAGACCAACGACGGGGTGATCTCAGCGGCGTTCGGGTTGGCCAGGGCGCTGTCGGCGCAGGGCGACCGGACCGGTGCGGTGCGGGTGCTCGACGAAGTCCCGCCCACCTCAAGGCATTTCACGACCGCGCGACTGACCAGTGCGGTGACGTTGTTGTCCGGGCGCTCGACGAGTGAGATCACCGAGGAGCAGATCCGCGACGCGGCCCGGCGGGTCGAGGCGCTGCCGCCGACCGAGCCGCGGGTGTTGCAGATCCGTGCGCTGGTGCTGGGCGGGGCGATGGATTGGCTGGAAGACAATCAGGCCAGCACCAACCACATCCTGGGCTTCCCGTTCACCGAACACGGATTGCGGCTGGGGGTCGAGGCGTCGCTGCGCCAACTGGCCCGCGTCGCGCCCACCCAGCGGCATCGCTACACGCTGGTCGACATGGCCAACAGGGTGCGGCCGACGAGTACGTTCTAGCGGTTTCGGGGCTCGGCGTCGAGCGTGCGCTCTTGGCGTCGAATGTGCGCTCTTGGCGCCGAGTGTGCGGCTGCGGCGGCCAATGCCCGCAAATCCCGCCCTGGACGCTCAGTCAAAGCCGTGAGCGCACAACCGATTCCGCGATGGCCTCGCGGACCCGCCGCAGAATGTCGACGGGCCGATCCTCCACGACGACGCGGACGATGATCCACCCCATCCGCTCAAGCATTTCGATCCGGCGCAGATCCTTGACGTATTGTCGTCGATCGGTCCGGTGTTGGTCACCGTCATACTCGACGGCGACCAAATGCTCCGGCCAACCGAGATCCAGATACGCAACTGGTATGCCGTCCACACCCAACACCGGAATCTGCGTCTGCGGCCGAGGCAACCCCGCGTCGATCAGCAGCAGCCGCAGATAGCTCTCGCGAGGCGACTGTGCGCCCGGGTCAACCAGTTCCAGCGCGGATTCCAGACGCCGCAGTCCTCGTGCGCCACGGTGGCATTGCGCCACCGTCAACACATCGTCGACTTTAAAACCGGTAGCGCGGGCCAATGTGTCCAATCGCGCGACCGCCGAGCGGATCGCCCCGCGCCGACCGATGTCGAACGCGGTGCGTTCGGGTGTGGTCACCGGCAACCCGTCCACGCTCTGCGTTTCCCCGTCATGCAACGCCTCGCGGCGCGTCATGACGCCCACCGGCGGTCGCGTGTTGGGATGAACGAGTTCGACCGGAACCTCGTCGGGAATCCACTCGGCGCCGTGCAGCGCCGCGGCGGCCGCGCCGGTGATGGTCGCTTGGCGGTGCGACCAGAGCCAAGCCGCAACGATGCGCCGCCGCAGTGACGGCTCGACGTCGTTGGCCAGGTATACGTTCGGGTAGACCGCGCGGAACCTGGTCCGCAGTTGATGCCGGTTCAACGCCCCGCGCGCCAACGCTTCACTGCCGATGAACGGTTCCCCGAGATCCATGCGAGCACAGTCGCACGACGAGCATCACCCGCGTGTTCAGCTATCCACAGGCCGGCCCAGTGTGCGCTGATGGCCTCGAGTGAGCGCCCAGGGCGGGATTCGCGGCGGATCGCCGCCGCCACCGCACACTCGACGCGCAGGCTTCACACTCGACGGCAAAGCCAAATCAAGCCACGATCTAGAGCGACGCCACCACGCCGGCGCAATCGCGGGCGATAGCCAGCTC
>NZ_LZLE01000048.1 GCF_001673155.1 Mycobacterium sp. 1423905.2
CGCCTCCGCCTCCGCAGGATGCCGGCCCAGCGCCCTACCGGCCCGTCCCCCCGCCCGCGTAGGCGGAGGCGGAGGGGGAGGCGGGCTGACCGGCCACTCCTTGGTCGGCGCGGCGGGAGTCAAGGCTCGCTGAGCTGCCTCGGCCAGCTCGCCGGCGCTCGAGTAGCGCTCGTCGGGATTCTTGGCCATGCCGTGCGCGATTACCGCATCCAATTCGGAGGGAATGCCCGCGCGGTGCGTGCTGGCCAGCGGCACCGGTGCGTTTAGGTGGGCTTCCATGAGCGCTGGCAGGTCGCGCCGCTCGCCGTACGGCGGCACCCCGGTCAGTAGTTCGTACAGCACGCACGCCAGCGCATATACGTCGCAGCGCTGATCGACCACGCCGCCGGAAAGCCGCTCCGGTGCAACGTAATCGAAGGTGCCGACGGCCTTGCCGGGTTTGGTGAGCCGGGCGTCGCCCGCCGCGTTGGCCAAACCGAAGTCGACCAGGCTGGCGAACTCTTGCCCGCCCTGGCCGGACAGCAAGATGTTGGCGGGTTTGACGTCGCGGTGCAGCACCGACTCGGCGTGCGCGGCGTCCAGCGCTGCGGCAACCTGGCGGATCAGATCGACCGCACGAGCGGGCGGCATGGGGCCCTCGCGCTTGAGCACGGTGTCCAGGTCCACACCGCGCACAAGTCGCATGTCGATGTAGACCTGCCCGTTGATTTCGCCACATCCATGGATCGGCAGGACGTGTGGTTCGCGGAGGCGGCCTGCGGTGTGAGCTTCCCGGAAGAGTCGCTCCCGGAACACCGGGTCTTGAGAGAAGCTGCTGCTGAGCAGCTTGAGCGCCACCGTGCGGTGCATGGTGGTGTCTTCGGCCTCGTAAACCTCGCCATAGCCGCCGCTGCCCAACAGTCGGATCAGCCGATACGGCCCGAATTCCGAACCTGCCCGATCGTCGGTCAACTAGGTATTCCCTCCACTCGCCGCCGAGCGTAACGCGATTAGCAAAAATTCCACCGGAGATGGCGGGGCGTTACGCTCAGCGGCTATGGCCGCCGTTGATTTGAAACTCGACGTCCCGATGGCTCCGCAGGAGATGTGGGACCACGTTTCTGACCTGTCCACACTGGGCGATTGGCTCGTGATGCACGAGGGCTGGCGCAGCGAACTGCCTGACGAAATCACCGAAGGCACCGAGATCGTGGGCGTGGCGCGGTCCAAGGGTTTGCGCAACCGGGTGACGTGGCGGGTGACCAAGTGGGATCCGCCGCACGAGGTGGCGATGTCCGGTGCCGGAAAGGGCGGCGCCAAGTATGCCGTCACGCTCACCGTTCGGCCCACCAACGACGGATCTAACCTCGGGTTACGCCTCGAGCTGGGCGGGCGCCCGCTGTTCGGGCCGGTGGGTGCCGCGGCGGCCCGCGCGGTCAAAGGAGACGTGCAGAAGTCGCTTCAGCAGTTCGTCGACCTGTACGGATAGCCTCGCTGGCCATCGCAAGCGCGGCGGGAGCCGGGCGCAGCGGGTGGCTACACACACCTCGCTGGCCATCGCAAGCGCGGCGGGAGCCGGGCGCAGCGGGTGGCCACAGAAAACCTCGCTGGCCATCGCAAGCGCGGCGGGAGCCGGGCGCAGCGGGTGGCCACAGAAAACCTCCGAGACACACTCGGCGACACGCCCGCAACGTGTCGGCGGTCGGTCATAGACTGGCGTCCCTATGAACCAGTCATCCTTCGTGCACCTGCATAACCACACCGAGTATTCGATGCTCGACGGTGCCGCGAAGATCACTCCGATGCTCGCCGAAGTGGAGCGGCTGGGGATGCCGGCGATCGGCATGACCGACCACGGAAACATGTTCGGCGCCAGTGAGTTCTACAACTCCGCGACCAAGGTCGGTGTGAAGCCGATCATCGGGGTCGAGGCGTACATCGCCCCTGGCTCACGCTTCGACACTCGCCGCATCACCTGGGGAGATCCCAGCCAGAAGGGCGACGACGTCTCCGGCAGCGGCTCCTATACGCACCTGACGATGGTGGCCGAGAACGCCACCGGATTGCGCAACCTGTTCAAGCTGTCTTCGCTGGCCTCCTTCGAGGGCCAGCTCGGCAAGTGGTCACGCATGGATGCCGAACTCGTCGCCGAGCACGCCGAGGGCATCATCGCCACCACCGGTTGCCCGTCGGGTGAAGTGCAAACCCGGCTCCGGCTGGGGCACCACCGGGAGGCGCTGGAGTCCGCTGCCAAATGGCGTGAGATTTTCGGCGCCGAGAACTACTTCCTGGAACTGATGGACCACGGGCTCTCGATCGAGCAGCGGGTCCGCGAAGGTCTGCTCGAAATCGGCCGCAAGCTGAACATTCCGCCGCTGGCCACCAACGACTGCCACTACGTCACCCGCGACGCCGCTCATAACCACGAAGCGTTGCTGTGCGTGCAGACCGGGAAAACCCTGTCGGACCCGAACCGATTCAAGTTCGACGGCGACGGCTACTACCTCAAGTCGGCCGCCGACATGCGCAAGCTGTGGGACGACCAGGTGCCCGGCGCCTGTGACTCAACGCTGCTGATCGCCGAACGCGTGCAGTCCTACGCCGACGTGTGGACCCCGCGCGATCGCATACCAATCTTCCCGGTGCCCGACGGCCACGACCAAGCGTCATGGTTGCACCACGAGGTGATGGCTGGCCTGCGGCGCCGCTTCCCCGACGGCGTCGGCCAGGACTACCTCGACCGGGCCGAGTACGAAATCAAAGTCATCTGCGACAAAGGCTTCCCGTCCTACTTCCTGATCGTGGCCGACCTGATCAATTACGCCCGCTCAGTGGACATCCGGGTCGGGCCCGGACGTGGTTCGGCGGCGGGCTCGCTGGTGGCCTACGCCCTCGGCATCACCAACATCGATCCCATTCCGCACGGTCTACTGTTCGAGCGCTTCCTCAACCCCGAGCGTCCTTCCGCGCCCGACATCGACATCGACTTCGACGACCGCCGTCGCGGTGAGATGGTGCGCTACGCCGCCGACAAGTGGGGCCACGACCGAGTAGCCCAGGTCATCACCTTCGGCACCATCAAAACGAAGGCCGCACTGAAGGACTCCGCCCGAATCCACTACGGGCAGCCCGGCTTCGCGATCGCCGACCGGATCACCAAGGCGCTGCCGCCGCCGATCATGGCCAAGGACATTCCGCTGTCGGGCATCACCGACCCGGCCCACGAGCGGTTCAAGGAAGCCGCCGAGGTGCGAAGCCTGATTGAAACCGACCCGGACGTGCGCACCATCTACCAGACGGCGCGGGGCCTGGAAGGGCTGATCCGCAACGCCGGTGTGCATGCCTGTGCGGTGATCATGAGCAGCGAGCCGCTGACCGAGGCCATTCCGCTGTGGAAGCGGCCGCAGGATGGCGCCATCATCACCGGCTGGGACTACCCGTCGTGCGAAGCCATCGGCCTGCTGAAGATGGACTTCCTGGGACTGCGCAACCTGACGATCATCGGCGACGCGATCGAAAACATCAGGGCCAACAGAGGCATCGACCTCGACCTGGAGTCGGTGCCGCTGGACGACGCGCTCACGTACGAATTGCTGGGCCGCGGCGACACTTTGGGCGTGTTCCAGCTCGACGGCGGGCCGATGCGTGACCTGCTGCGCCGCATGCAGCCCACCGAATTCAACGACATCGTCGCCGTGCTCGCGCTGTACCGGCCGGGACCGATGGGCATGAACGCCCACAACGACTACGCCGACCGCAAGAACAACCGCCAGCCGATCAAGCCGATCCATCCCGAACTCGAAGAACCGCTGCGCGAGATCCTCTCCGAAACGTACGGCTTGATCGTCTATCAAGAGCAGATCATGTTCATCGCCCAGAAGGTCGCCTCGTACACGATGGGCAAAGCCGACGCGCTACGCAAGGCGATGGGCAAGAAAAAGCTCGAAGTGCTCGAAGCCGAATACAAGGGCTTCTACGAAGGAATGACGGCCAACGGTTTCTCCGACAAAGCGGTGAAAGCGCTGTGGGACACCATCCTTCCGTTCGCCGGATATGCGTTCAACAAGTCACACGCGGCCGGGTACGGCTTGGTCTCCTATTGGACCGCTTACCTCAAGGCGAACTATCCCAGCGAGTACATGGCCGGTCTGCTGACATCTGTCGGCGACGACAAGGATAAGGCCGCGGTTTACCTCGCAGACTGCCGCAAGCTCGGTATCACCGTGCTGCCGCCTGACGTCAACGAGTCGGTGCAGAACTTCGCGTCGGTGGGCAACGACATCCGCTTCGGCCTGGGTGCGGTGCGCAACGTCGGCGCCAACGTCGTTGGCTCACTGATCCAAACCCGAAGCGAGAAAGGCAAATTCACCGACTTCTCCGACTACCTCAACAAAATCGACATTTCGGCCTGCAACAAGAAAGTCACTGAGTCGCTGATCAAGGCGGGGGCGTTCGACTCGCTGGGACATGCCCGCAAAGGCCTGTTCCTGGTACACACCGACGCCGTCGACAGCGTGCTCGGGACGAAGAAGGCCGAGGCGATGGGGCAGTTCGACCTGTTCGGCGGCAGCGATGCCGGCGCCGAATCCGTCTTCACCATCAAGGTCCCCGAGGACGAATGGGAAGACAAACACAAGCTGGCCCTGGAACGGGAAATGCTGGGTCTCTACGTGTCCGGGCATCCGCTCAACGGGGTAGCGCACCTGCTGGCCGCCCAAGTCGACACTGCCATCCCGGCGATCCTGGACGGAGACGTGCCCAACGACACCCAAGTACGCGTGGGCGGCATCCTGGCCTCGGTGAACCGGCGCGTCAATAAGAACGGAATGCCCTGGGCCTCAGCGCAATTGGAAGACCTAACCGGTGGCATCGAGGTGATGTTCTTCCCGCACACGTACTCCAACTACGGCGCGGAGATCGCCGATGACGTCGTGGTGCTGGTCAACGCCAAGGTGGCGATCCGCGACGACCGAGTGTCACTGATCGCCAACGAACTGGTGGTGCCTGACTTCTCTACCGCCCAGGTCAACCGCCCGCTGGCGGTCAGTCTGCCCACCCGGCAATGCACGCTGGACAAAGTCAGCGCACTCAAGCAAGTGCTGACCCGTCACCCCGGTACCTCGCAAGTGCATCTGCGGCTGATCAGCGGTGACCGGATCACCACTTTGGAACTAGACCAGTCGTTGCGAGTGACGCCGTCGCCGGCGCTGATGGGCGATCTCAAGGAGCTGCTCGGCCCGGGGTGTTTGGGTGGTTAAAAACTTCCGCCGCTCTTTGTAAGCTTAAGGCTGTGCGAAAAGCGTGGTGTTTGTTTGTCGTGCTGCTGTTCGGTGCCTTCTTTCCGGCTTCGGCGCAGGCCGACCCGGACCCGCATATTCCTGACCCGATCTCAACCTATTGTCCCGGCGGCAAGGACCAGCCTTTCTTCGGGAACGCGACCTGCGACGGGATTAAGTACCCGGACGGAAGCTTCTGGCGGGTAACCCTCTGGCAGGCTGGGCAGTCACCCTTCTACATGCCCACCGACATCACCCTCAACAGGCAGTGCGTCATTGACAACGGATCACCGGATCCGGTGCCCGCGCCGCCCGGCGGCTGCGACGGCGCGGTTCAATGACTCTGCGCGGCAGTGCTCGCGGCGAGGTAGCGGTCAACCGCAACGCGGCTCAATCAGAGTAAGTCGACCCGCACGATGACACTGTCCGGCCATACGCCGCGGTGGCGCGCGCGCCGCAACTTCTCACGCACGCACAACTCTTGGTGCACATTCCTCACGCCCGGAATCTTGATCAGCGGAACGATGTTCCACTGCCAGCCGTACCGCTTGTGCAATACGGCATTGGCGTGCTCGGCCTCGGCTCCGGCCAGGATCGCCGCCCGGCCCGCTATCGTCGCCCTACCCGGCTGGGGGCGACCCCGATAATCGCAGGGCGTTAATTGCACGTCGCGGCATGCGTTCAGCCGCTTGGTCTTCGGCCCGACCTTGGTGCGGAACAGCAGTGTGTGGCCGTCGACCGCAAACCAGATGGGTGTGTCAACGGCGGTACCGTCGCCGCGAAACGACCGCAGGAGGACGTACCGGGCGCTGGCGAGATCACTTTGCTCGAGTGGATCCATGCCAATAGTGAACGACTTAGAGTTGGCTTTAAGTCAAGCCCTCGTCGGACGGAGATGACCATGGCCAGCGGCCTGACGATCGGGGAGGTGGCGCGCGAAGCCGGAGTCGCCGCGACCACACTGCGCTACTACGAACAAATCGGACTACTGCCCCCGCCGTCGCGACTGGGTAATCAGCGTCGCTACGACAGATCGGTTCTCACTCGGCTCGAAGTGATCCGGTTGTGCAAAATTGCCGGCTTTACCCTCGACGAGATCCAGCAGTTGTTTGCCGACGATGTTCCGGGGCGCCCAACTAGCCGGGCACTGGCCGAAGCCAAACTCGCGGAAATCGATACCCAATTGGCTGCGCTGACCCGGGCCCGGGCCGTCATCGAGTGGGGCATGCGCTGCACGTGTCCCTCGATCGACACGTGCACCTGCGGCGTGCACACCGCTATGCCGGCCTGAGCCGACGCTCAAATCGTTAGACTGTTTTCAGTGCTACCACTAGACTGTTTCCAGTGATACACTACTCGGCGGCGTCCTGCCGCGGTGCGCGGACGCGTCAAGATCTTCCCGACTGGAGGCCACAATGGATGATGTTGAGCCGCAATTGTTTATCGACGGACAATTCCGTTCCGCCGAGGGTGTCTCGCCCGTCATAGAAGCCGCCACGGAACGGCCGCTCGGCCAGGGGCCCAGCGCAAGTCTCGCCGATGTCGACGACGCCGTGGCTTCTGCGAGTAAGGCGCTGGCCGACTGGAGCGCCACACCGGCGGTCGAACGAGCCCAGCTGCTGGAACGCTTCGCCGACGCCGTAGCAGCCCGCGCTGACCACACCAACCAGTTGTGCACGCGCGAGACGGGAATGCCGATCACCATGTCGCGGACGTTCAGCAGTGGGTTTCCCGTCGCGATACTTCGCTACTATGCCGGCCTGGCCGCCAAGGCCGACGTCGAAGAGATTCGGCCGAGCATGATCGGACACACGATCGTGCGCCGAGAGCCGGTCGGCGTCGTCGGCGCGGTGGTGCCCTGGAATGTGCCGCAGCTCCTCGGGGCGGCGAAGATCGGCCCGGCCTTGGCCGTGGGCTGCACCGTCGTCTTGAAGCCGGCACCGGAGACAGCGCTGGATGCAAGGGTTTTCGGCGAGGCGGCCGTCGAAGCCGGGCTGCCGCCCGGTGTACTCAACGTCATTCCCGGTGGCGACGAAGCGGGTGCTCACCTAGTCCGCCACCCCGGCGTCGACAAGGTGACCTTCACCGGTTCGACCCAGGTCGGGCGTCAGATCGCGGAGGTCTGCGGACGTCTGATGCGGCCAGTCACTTTAGAGCTCGGCGGCAAATCGGCGGCGATCGTCCTCGACGATGCCGACCTGGAGCTGACCATGCGCGAGCTGCGCGCGCTGTCCTTCGGCAACAATGGCCAGATATGCATCGCCAACTCGCGCGTGCTCGCGCCGCGGTCACGGTACAGCGAGGTGGTGGAAGCGCTGGCGGACATGGCCAGTTCGTTGGTAGTCGGTAACCCACTCGACGACAATGTGGACATCGGCCCGTTGGTCAGTGCACGGCAGCAGAAGCGCGTGCTCGGCTACATCGAAATCGGCAAAGCCGAGGGTGCTCGGGTAATCACCGGAGGCCGCAGACCGGCGGACGAGCCGCGCGGCTGGTACGTCGCCCCCACGGTATTCGCCGATGTGGACAACTCCGCCCGGATCGCGCGCGAGGAGATTTTCGGGCCGGTCGTGTCGGTGATTCCGTACGGTCCGGAAAGCGAGGCGATCGAGATCGCCAACGACTCCGAGTTCGGTCTCGGGGGAACGGTCTTTACGTCTGACGTGGCGCGGGGCACTGAAGTCGCGCGTGCCATTCGCACCGGAACCATCGGTGTCAACCAATACCAACCCGACGTCGATGCGCCCTTTGGTGGAGTGAAGGCAAGCGGTCTAGGCCGAGAATTCGGGCCGGAAGGGCTTGCCGCCTACCAGTCCGTCAAGTCCATCTTTCGACCTGGCGCGGCATCGGAAGTCGAAACCCTCACGCGGGTCGGGTAAACGAGCGAGGAACTATGACACGAACGAGCGACGACAGTTGGGATCTGAAGACCGGCGTCGGTACGACCGCGACCATGGTGGCCACGGCCAGAGCCGTGGCCACGCGACAACCCGACCCGGTGATCGACGACCCGTTTGCAGAGGTGCTGGTACGCGCAGTGCATTTCGACCTGTTCACGCAGATCC
>NZ_LZLE01000049.1 GCF_001673155.1 Mycobacterium sp. 1423905.2
GGCCCGCAAGGCGCTCGGGGTCTGCAACTCGGTGAGCACCGAGGACGCGTCGTGGATGACCGCCAGCGCGATCGCCGTCATCAGCAAGGGGCCGCCCAGCGCCGACGCGAAGATCCACCGCACCACCAGCCACGACGAGTACGGCGAGGTGGCGCGTGCGGTGGTGCGCGCGGTGCCCCACACCATCAGCAGCACCGGCAGCAGCGGCATGACGCCCAGCTCGCGGCCGCCGATCGAGATCGGCACCTGGTGCACGCCCAGCCACATGCTGGCGATGGCGCCTAACGCGCCGGTCATGTCGCTGTTGGCGATCAGCAGCTGCAGCAGGGTGATGGCGGCGATGACGACCAACGCCACCACGGCGGGTGCGAATGCGACCCGGACCAGGTCCCGCGCCTGGCGAGCGCCCGCTGCTCGACTGTCTCCGCTTCTTGCCGACACCCTCGTCACTCTTCGCGCACGTGCCCAGCTAGGCGCGAGAGCGCCCGGTTAGACCGGCGCCGACCCAGATGACGGCTGCTGGCCCTGGCCGTAGGACTGCTGCTGTCCCCCACCCTGGTTCGAGTAGTTGACCGGGGCCGAGCCACCCTGCGAGCCGCTTCCGGCGTTGACCTGCGGCGGCGGGCTGAAGCTGGGGAAACCGGTGGGCGGGGTCGACGGCCCCTGGTGCTGGGTCGGCTGCGCGGTTTGCGCCTGGGCGTTGAAGCCGCCCGACGACGGGTTCGGGTTGCCGGAGTATCCGCCGTATTGCGAGCCGTAGCCCGATTGCTGCGGGGCCTGCTGGCCGGACTGCTGATGGCCGCCGGACTGCTGCTGCCCACCCGGCTGACCGTAGTAGCCACCCTGCTGACCGCCGTACTGGCCGTACTGGCCACCGTATTGGCCGTACTGACCGCCGTACGGGTCGAACTTGGGCCGCGGAGTCGGCGCCGTGATCACCCCGGCCTCGAGTAGCAGCGCGGCTACCGACGCGACCGCTTGGAAGACGATGAAGACGAGGACGACCCACAGCGCCCAGCCGTAAGAGAAGGCGTTGGGCTTGTTGAAGATCGCGTTGATCAGAAGCAGTAGAGCCAGCACGCTGAGCACCGCGACGATCGGGGTGTACACCTTGGTCTTGGGCAGCAGGCTTACCCCGGCCAGCAGTGCGGCCAGCACGGCGCCGGTGACCGCGAGTCCAGTATCGCCGGACACCTCACCGCCGCCGCCGGAGCCCAGTTCGGAGCTCACCGTGAACAACGGACCGAAGCTGGCCAGATAGGCCGCCAAGCCGAGGGCCACGACCGCGATGTTCAGATACAACGGGAGCTTGCTCTGTCCATCGTCGGTTTTGGCGAATGACGGTGTGGACGCTCCGAAGGAACTGGTGGGCTGGCCGGACGGATATCCGGGACTACCGGGCGAGTAGGTCATGACTCCTCCTGTTGCTTCCGGTGCCGTCGCGGCGCCACGTCGTACTGGTAGTACCTGTTGCGGGATTCGACCAACCACGCTAGCGCACGATCACCCGCCGGTGCGGGGGCGACCTGCCGGCCGTCGAGCGGCATTGCTCGGCAGCACGGAAAGCCCCTCGGCGACCCGCTTGCCCGGCCTAGGTAGAACACGTTCTAATTCAGGCATGGACTACGGGCTCGTTCTCTTCACCAGTGACCGCGGGATCTCGCCGGCGGCGGCCGCCAAGCTAGCCGACGAACATGGCTTCCGCACGTTCTACGTGCCAGAACACACCCATATCCCGGTCAAGCGGGAAGCGGCGCACCCGACCACCGGCGACGCTTCGCTGCCCGACGACCGGTACATGCGCACGCTAGACCCATGGGTGAGTCTGGGTGCGGCGTGCGCGGTGACGTCCCGAGTGCGGTTGTCGACGGCCGTGGCGCTGCCCGTCGAACACGATCCGATCACGCTGGCCAAGAGCATCGCCACGCTGGACCACCTGTCCGGCGGCCGAGTCAGCCTCGGAGTCGGGTTCGGCTGGAACACCGATGAGCTGACCGATCATGGGGTTCCGCCGGGGCGCCGCCGCACCATGCTGCGTGAGTACCTCGAGGCGATGCGGGCGCTGTGGACCCAGGAAGAAGCCGAATACGACGGCGAGTTCGTCAAATTCGGACCGAGCTGGGCCTACCCCAAGCCGGTGCAGTCGCACGTCCCGGTTCTGGTGGGCGCGGCGGGAACCGAGAAGAACTTCAAGTGGATCGCGCGCAGCGCCGACGGCTGGATCACCACGCCCCGCGACTTCGACATCGACGAGCCGGTGAAGATGCTGCAGGACATCTGGGCTTCCGCGGGCCGGGACGGCGCCCCGCAGATCGTGGCGCTGGACTTCAAACCGGTCCCCGAGAAGTTGGCGCGGTGGGCCGATCTGGGCGTGACCGAGGTGCTGTTCGGCCTACCGGACAAATCCGACGACGAGGTCGCGGCCTACGTGGAGCGGCTGGCCGGCAAGCTCGCCGCCATGGTTTAAGCCGGAAAGCAGCGGTTGCCGTAGTCGAATGAGCGCACTCGCACGGTCGCGCCCAATGGGTCGCCGTCGGTGAGCAAGCCGATCAGCTCGTCGTCTTCGGTGGTGGACAAGAACCGGCTTCCGTCGTCGAGCCGGCCGATGATGATGCCGGTCGGTCGCCCGTCGTCGCGCCGAACCGTGTAAGTCTCGACGGTTGCGCGTCCGTCGGCGTTCTCGGTCACCGCCACGGTGGGTCCGCTGTCGACGCGTCCCTGCAGTTCTGTGTTGCGGTCCGGCTGCCATGCCACCGGGGTGGTCGAGTAAATCCCGACTGAGTACTTGCTCAGGATGCCGCCGTTGGCACCGACCAGGCCGAAGTCTCCCGGCGCGCGGCGCACCCGGCCCACCGTCTCGGCGACGGCGTGCATCGAGTAGTTATTGCCCGCACCACCGAAAAACGGCAGCCCGCCGGTCACCGTCAGGCCGCGCGGGTCGTCGGGCGCGATATCCAGACCGTCGCAGATG
Organism: Mycobacterium sp. 1423905.2; assembly: GCF_001673155.1. GTDB lineage: Bacteria > Actinomycetota > Actinomycetes > Mycobacteriales > Mycobacteriaceae > Mycobacterium. The sequence goes on from NZ_LZLE01000049.1 coordinate 2,972, forward strand.
TTGAACACCGGCACCGGAAAGCAGCTGTACAGGTCGAAGGTGGCGATGTCGTCGACCCCGATGCCGGCCATTTCCAGCGCCGAGGCTGCGGCCAGCACGGCCGACGGCGCATGCCCGAGATCGGGGCGTTCCAGCAGGCTCTGCTCCTCCACATCGGCGTGCCCGTGCAGAAACACCCACTTGTCCGACGGCACCCCCAGCCGCCGTGCGGCCCCGACCGACATGACCAGTGCCGCCGCACCCTGGTTGACCTGGTCACGGGCCACCATCAGCCGCGGGTAGGGATTAGAGATCATCCGGTTGCGCTCGGTCACGGTGATCAATTCGTCGACCGTGCGCTCTACCGGTGCTGCGGCGAACGGATTGCGGGCGGCGACCTTGGTGAACGGCGCGAACAACTCGCCCATTCGGCGCAGGTAATCCTGGGGACCCAACCCGGTACCGGCCCGTCGGGCATTCTCGAGCAAGCCATATTGCGTCGGCGCATCGATGAGTCCGTGCACCACGGTGTAGCGCGAGATGAGCCCGTCGATGCCCTGCCCGCGGTCCTCCAGGTCACCTGAGACGGTTTCGGAGAAGTCGGGTTTGGCCTCGGCGCGCGCGAAGTAGCGCAGCGTCGACGTCGCGTCCGAGCCGAAGATCAGCGCGGCCTCGCAGCGACCCGCGGCGATCTGCCCGGCCAGCTCGTTGATCAAGTGCTGCGGGCCCTGACCGCCGACCACCTCCAAGATCGCCCGCGCCGGGTTGGCGCCGAGCCGGTTGGCCACCGATCGCGGGTAGTTGTTGGACCGCCCGAGGGGAGCCGTCGCCACCGGACCGGAGATCTCGAATTGCCGAACACCGGCGACGGTGTCGATGGCCGCGGCCACCGTCGCGAAGTCGGCGTCGCAGTCCTGCACCGCGGCGCGCGCGGCGGCCGCCGCCAGGTCGACCGGGGACATCGCCCGATACCCGGGATCGTCGATGCGCTCGGCGGCTTGGCCGACGCCGACGACGACGGGTGTATGCGGGTCGATGTTCATCGCAAGCGCTACAGGCCCTGCAGAATCTCCCGGGCCAGCGCCGCCGTCTCCGAGGGCGTCTTGCCCACCTTGACTCCCGCGGCTTCGAGGGCTTCTTTCTTCGCCGCCGCCGTTCCCGACGATCCGGAGACGATCGCGCCGGCGTGGCCCATCGTCTTGCCTTCCGGCGCGGTGAATCCCGCGACGTAGCCGACCACCGGCTTGGTCACATTGGCCTTGATGAAGTCGGCGGCACGCTCCTCGGCGTCACCGCCGATCTCGCCGATCATCACGATGAGTTTGGTGTCGGGGTCCTTCTCGAAGGCCTCGATGGCGTCGATGTGCGTCGTGCCGATCACCGGGTCACCGCCGATGCCGATCGAGGTGGAGAACCCGAAGTCGCGCAGCTCGTACATCATCTGGTAGGTCAGCGTGCCCGACTTCGACACCAGTCCGACCGGGCCCGGGCCGCTGATGTTGGCGGGCGTGATGCCGGCCAGCGCCTCGCCCGGCGTGATGATGCCGGGGCAGTTGGGGCCGATGATGCGCGTCTTTTGTCCTTTGTCGACGTTGTAGGCCCACGCATATGCGCTGTCCTGCACCGGGATGCCTTCGGTGATGACGACCAGCAGCGGGATCTCGGCGTCGATGGCTTCGATGATGGCGTCTTTGGCGAATTTCGGCGGCACGAAGACGACCGACACGTTGGCGCCGGTCTCTTTGATCGCTTCCGCGACGGTGCCGAACACCGGCAATTCGACGTCCTTGCCGACGGGGTCGACGTGGGAGACGGTAGTGCCCGCCTTGCGGGCGTTCACTCCGCCCACCACCTGAGTGCCGGCTTTCAGCATCAGCGCGGTGTGCTTGGTGCCCTCACCGCCGGTGATGCCCTGGACGATGACCTTCGAGTCCGCGTTAAGAAAAATAGACATGCGTCATCTCGCCTTTTCTACTTATTCGCCAGCTCGGCGGCTTTGTCGGCGCCGGCGTCCATGGTCTCGGCCTGAATCACCAGCGGGTGGTTGGCCTGGGCCAGGATGCGGCGTCCTTCGTCGACGTTGTTGCCGTCGAGCCGGACGACGAGGGGCTTGTTGGCTTCATCACCGAGCATGTTGAGGGCGGTCACGATCCCGTTGGCGACGGCGTCGCAGGACGTGATGCCGCCGAAGACGTTGACGAACACGCTTTTGACCTGCGTGTCATTGAGGATGACGTCCAGTCCGGCGGCCATCACCTCAGCCGAGGCACCGCCGCCGATGTCGAGAAAGTTGGCCGGCTTGACTCCGCCGTGCTTCTCGCCGGCGTAGGCGACGACGTCCAGCGTCGACATCACCAGGCCGGCGCCGTTACCGATGATCCCGACCTGGCCGTCGAGCTTGACGTAGTTGAGGTCGTGTTCCTTGGCTTTGAGTTCCAACGGGTCGGTGGACGCCCGGTCCTCGAACGCGACGTGTCCGGGTTGGCGGAAGTCGGCGTTGGCGTCCAAAGTGACCTTGCCGTCCAGCGCCAGGATCTTGTCGTCGGGCGTGCGCACCAGCGGGTTGACCTCCACCAAGGTGGCGTCCTCACCGGTGAACACCTCCCACAGCTTCTGGATGGTCACCGCGGCGGCGTCGAGCACCTCGGCCGGCAGGTGCCCCTGCTCGGCGATGGATCGCGCGAACTCCAGGTCGACACCCTTGACCGCGTCGACCGGAACCTTGGCCAACCGATCGGGTTTGGTGGCGGCCACCTCTTCGATCTCCATGCCGCCCTCGACCGAGCACATCGCCAGGTACGTGCGGTTGGCCCGGTCCAGCAGGAAAGAAAGGTAGTACTCCTCGGCGATGTCGCTGGCTTCGGCGACCAACAGCTTCTTGACGATGTGGCCTTTGATGTCCAGGCCCAGGATGTTCTTGGCGTGCTCGTAGGCGTCGTCGGGGGTGGCCGCGTACTTCACACCGCCGGCCTTGCCGCGCCCACCCGTCTTGACCTGAGCCTTGACCATCACCGGACGACCGATCTCGGTGGCGATCGCCTTCGCGTCCTCGGCGCTGTCGGTGACCCGACCCTGATTGCCGGGCACGCCGTACTTGGCGAATAATTCCTTGGCTTGATACTCGAAAAGATCCATGGGCTCACTGTCTTCGCTCGGGATTACTGCAGGCCTATAGGGAGGCGGTGCTTCGTTCAGCCACTCGCACGGACGAACTGTATCGACATGCAAAATGGCCTTTGCGCGCGCATCCATGCGTGTGGTGCAGGTCACCGACCGACCAACCAGCCAGACAGGTGATAGAAATCACAATCGCGGTTAGATCGATGAACTTAGGTTGCCAGGCTTGTTGCTTTGCGGATACCGTCTCAGGGTCCAGATAACGTTATGGTCACGATTCGAGGACATTAAAGGTTGTCCCAGCACCGATTCGCCCGGTCTGTCGCTGTTGAAGCGGCTCGCGCTACCCGCGATCGTTGGCTGAACCCTCCCCGAAATGAAGTCACCGAGATCATTCCGCTGGATGGGTTCGACGAACTCGACCAGCTAGAGCTCACTGAGCTCGACGAGCTCGACTTCGGGGATTCCGAGTTCGACATCGAAGCGCAGGTTCTGCGGGCTCCGGAACTCGACGACCTCAGCGCCGCCGACGATCCCACACCGCTGACCCTCGAGGCGCCCACCGAGGTCTTGCCGATCGTCGCGGTCGAATCCGACTTCGACGACTACGATTTCGACGACTTCGACACCGACTTCGACCTGGACAGGGGTCCGGGTCGGTCGCTCGTGGACGTCATCGCGATCCCCCGGCGCGGCGGCCAACACCGCAAGCAGCCGACCAGCGCGGCCAAGGGACGGCTGCTCATCTCGTCGATGGCCGCGGGCGCGGCGGCCGCCGCAGTGCACACCGCGACCGAGCATTCCGAGGCTCCCAAGATCGAGACCGTGCTCACCGCGAACGCGTCGTCGCTCAACGGCGGATCGGCGAGTAACGAACCGCGCGGTGTGCAGATCGTCGCCGCGCACCCCGCGGCCGACGTCGCGATCCACAACGAAGAACTCGCCCGCGGCAACGCCTTTGCCGAGGAGCGCGCACAACGGGAGGCGCGACTGCAGCAGCCGCTGTACGTCATGCCGACCAAAGGCATCTACACCTCCAACTTCGGGTACCGCTGGGGCGTGCTGCACGCCGGCATCGACCTGGCCAACTCGATCGGAACCCCGATCTACGCGGTGTCCGACGGTGTCGTGATCGACGCGGGCCCGACGGCCGGCTACGGCATGTGGGTCAAACTGCAGCACGCCGACGGCACCGTCACGCTGTACGGCCACGTCAACACCACCCTGGTCAGTGTCGGGCAGCGCGTGATGGCCGGCGACCAGATCGCCACCATGGGTAACCGGGGCTTTTCCACCGGCCCGCACTTGCACTTCGAGGTGCTGTTGAACGGCACCGAGCGCATCGACCCCGTGCCCTGGCTCGCCAAGCGGGGACTCAGCGTTGGCAACTACGCCGGTTGAGCGGTGAGCGCGCCGAACGACCCTCCTGCGCGCGAGAACAACCCTGAGCCCGCGGCTCCTTCGGAAGCCCGGACCCGCATCATTCGGCGCGCACCGACTGGACCGCTACCGCCGATCGCCGATAGCGCGACAACTCAAATGCCAACTCGCGCAACCGATATGGCGGCGACCACGCGGGTGCCTCCGCTGCCGCCCCTACCCAGCGTGCTGCACGACGAACCACGCGCCGCCACGGCCGTCGCCACCTGCGCGGTCAGCATCGTCAGCGGCTGGAGCACCTCAGTGGTGGCCACCGACCTGATCGCCGGGTGGTGGAGCAGCGACCGATTGTTCTGTGTGGCAGTCGGATTCCTCGCCCTGGTCTTCGCGATCGCGACCATCGCGGGGGTGATCATGGTGTTGCTGCACCGCGCACTCGGGCGCTATCTGATCGTGGCGGGCGCAGTGGTGGCGCTGCTGACCTACGGCGGGATTTTCATCGCGGGTGCGCATGTGGCGTGGCTGGTGTACCTGCTGCCGGTGTTGCCGATCGCCAGTGTGGTGTTGGCGTTGCACCCGCAGACCGGACGCTGGGCACTGCAGTAGATCGGTTGTGCTGCTGAGGTTGTGAGTGTGTCGCTGCGGCGGGTTCGCCCGGCGTGTCGCCGCCCTCGGCGCTCACTGGAGGCCTTGAGCACACCCTCAGAGCTTGCTGACCGGGGCGTGGTTGTGCATCAACTTCACTCGCCCAGCGCTGCCGAAGTCGATCAGCGACATCGCAGATTCCCCCACACCGGACACTTCCTCGACGCGGCCCAGCCCGTACTTGTCGTGGGTCACCCGATCACCGGGCTGCAGCACTAACATCGGCCGCTTGCTCGCACCCGAGCGCGTCGGGGACACCCGCGGGGTGCCGAACCGCCCGGCGCCGCTGACCGGCGCGCTGAACGAGGGCCTAGGCGCGGTCCGCCGCCAGTCGATCAGTTCTTGCGGGATCTCCGTGAGGAAACGGGATTCCGGGTTGAGCATGGGCTGTCCCCAAGAGGAGCGCACAATGGCCCGGGTCAGGTACAGACGTTGGCGCGCGCGGGTGATGCCGACATAGGCCAGCCGGCGCTCCTCGGAAAGCTCCATCGGGTCGTCGAGCGCGCGCATATGAGGAAACATTCCGTCTTCCCAGCCGGTAACGAACACGACGGGAAATTCGAGCCCTTTGGCTGTGTGCAACGTCATCAGTGTCACCACGCCGGAGCCGTGCTCGGGAATGTCGTCGGTGTCGGCGACCAACGACACCCGCTCCAGGAAGGCGGCCAGGGTGCCGGTGTCGGGAACGTCCTCGTCGACCGGCGCATCCTGCGTCTCGGCGAGCGCCGCGGCGATGTTGGCCTGGTCGGTGCTGAATTCGTGTGCGACGCTGACCAATTCATTGAGGTTGTCCAGTCGCGCCAGTTCCTGCGGATCGGTGGACGACTCCAGTTCTCTGCGGTAGCCGCTGCGTTCGAGCACCGCCTCGACCAGTTCACCGAGGTCGTCGTCGAGGCGGCCGCGCAGCTCGTCGAGTATCTCGACGAAGCCGGCAATCGCCTTTTCGGCGCGGCTGTTGAGCATCGGCACTTTGCCGTCGGCCGCGGCCTGCAGCGCGTCGGCGAAGCTGGCGCCGGTGTTCTCGGCGTACACCGCCACGCAGGCCTCGGCGCGATCGCCGATGCCGCGGCGCGGGGTGTTCAGGATGCGCCGCATGCTGACCGCGTCGCCGGGATTGTCCAGCACGCGCAGGTAGGCGACGATGTCGCGGATCTCCTTGCGCTCGTAGAAGCGCACTCCGCCAACGACTTTGTACGGGATGCCGGCCCGGATGAACACTTCTTCCAGCGACCGCGACGAGTTGTTGGTGCGGTAGAAGACGGCGACGTCGTTGTAGGTGATCTCACCGCGCTCGGCCAGGGCGTCTATTTCCTCGGCGACGAACCTGGCCTCGTCGTGCTCGTTGTCGGCGACATAGCCGACGATCAGTTCACCCTTGCCGGCATCGGTCCACAATCGCTTCTCGCGACGCCCGGCGTTGCGGGCGATGACGGAGTTGGCGGCGGACAGGATGTTCTGCGTCGACCGATAGTTCTGCTCCAGCAGAATCGTTGTGGCGTCCGGGTAGTCGCGTTCGAAGTCTTCGATGTTGCGGATGGTGGCGCCGCGGAAGGCGTAGATCGACTGATCGGCGTCACCCACGACGCACAGTTCGGCCGGCGGGACGTCATCGTCGGAGTCGCGGTCGCCGTGGCCCACCAACTCGCGCACCAAGACGTACTGAGCATGGTTGGTGTCCTGGTATTCGTCGACCAGCACATGTCGGAAGCGCCGCCGGTAGTACTGGGCAATCTCCGGGAAGTTCTGCAACACCGCAACGGTTTCGCCGATCAGGTCGTCGAAGTCCAGCGCGTTGGCCGCCCGCAACCTGCGCTGGTATTCGGCGTAGACGGTTGCCACCGTGCGGGCCAACTCGTCGGAGTCGTCGGTCAAGTCGGCCAGCGCCCGGTGCGGGTCGATCAGCTCGTTCTTCAGGTTGGAGATGGCGTTGGCCAGCAGCCGTGGGGAGAACCGCTTGATGTCCAGGCCCATGTCCCGGCCGATCATCTGCAGCAGGCGCCGGGAGTCGTCGGCGTCATAAATCGAGAAGTTGGAGTTGAGGCCCTCGATCAGCGACGCCTGGTTACGCAGGATGCGCACGCAGCTGGAGTGAAACGTCGACACCCACATGTAGCGGGCGCGGTTGCCGACCAAGCCCACCACGCGTTCGCGCATCTCGGCGGCGGCCTTGTTGGTGAAGGTGATGGCCAGGATCTGGCCGACACCCACTCCCCGGGCCGCGATCAGATAGGCGATGCGGCGGGTGAGCACCGCCGTCTTGCCCGACCCAGCACCGGCGACGATCAGCAGCGGCGACCCTTGATGGACGACCGCCTGGCGCTGTTGTGGGTTGAGGCCCTCGAGCAGTTGATCCGCATCGGGCCTGGCTTCGGTTGCGTGCACACTCATGTCTGTCCAAACTTACCGCCGCGCACCGACGAGTCGGCCGCGGTTGGCCGGGTTGGCCGCCGCGTCGTGCCGACCTCGTTGCCCGTCCCAGCCGCCACGTGCGGCTTCAGACGAGATGGTGCCCGATCTGCCCGAATTCTTCCCTTCCAGCTGGGCCGATTCTCCGACTTTTTTGCGCGGGCCCAGCCCTCGGTGGCACACTCGTCTCGTGCTCAACACGCAGCTCCGATTTTTCTACGGGTACCCGCCAGCGGTGCCCGTGGCTTAGCTGCTTTCGCAGAGCCCCGTGGTCCGCGTCAGGGATTCGGGGCTCGTCTCTGTTGTGAGGCCCGAACCGGATGAGACCAGACACCCCACATCACGAGAAGGCGGAGTTGACAGAGATGAACACCGAAACGCTCGAAGGCCAACAGCTCGGCATCGACGAATTGCGTGCCGAGATCGACCGGTTGGATGCCGAGATTCTGGCGGCGGTCAAACGGCGCGCGGAAGTATCGCGGGCCATCGGCAAGGTGCGGATGGCTTCCGGCGGCACCCGCTTGGTGCACAGCCGAGAGATGAAGGTCATCGAGCGCTACAGCGAGTTGGGCCCCGAGGGCAAGGATCTGGCGATGCTGCTGCTGCGGTTGGGTCGCGGCCGGCTCGGCCACTGACCCAGCGCAGCGCGGGACCCACGCCCCGAGCCGACCCGCCGCCGCAGGTTTAGGGTCGAACCATGACCTCCGTGCAATCAATCCCCGACATCACCGCCACCCCGGCGTGGGACGCCCTGCGCAGGCATCACGAGCAGATCGGCGAAACCCATCTTCGCCAGCTCTTCGACGACGACCCCGAGCGCGGACGCGAGCTCACCCTCACCGTCGGCGACCTCTACATCGACTACAGCAAGCACCGGATCACCCGCGAGACCATCGGGCTGCTCGTCGATCTGGCCCGGGCGGCCAACCTCGAGCAGCACCGCGACGCCATGTTCGCCGGCGAGCACATCAACACCTCCGAGGACCGCGCCGTGCTGCACACCGCGCTGCGGCTGCCGCGGGACGTGCAGCTGGACGTCGACGGGACCAACGTCGTCAAGGAAGTGCACGAGGTACTCGATGCGATGGGTGACTTCACCGATCGGGTACGCAGCGGTGACTGGACCGGCGCGACCGGAGAGCGCATCAAGACGGTCGTCAACATCGGCATCGGCGGTTCAGACCTGGGTCCGGTGATGGTGTACCAGGCGCTGCGTCACTACGCCGACGCCGGCATCTCGGCGCGCTTCGTCTCCAACGTCGACCCCGCCGACCTGGTCGCCACACTGGCCGACTTGGAGCCCGCCACAACACTTTTCATCGTCGCATCCAAGACGTTCTCGACGCTGGAGACGTTGACCAACGCGACGGCGGCGCGCCGCTGGCTGACCGACGCACTGGGCGAGGCCGCGGTGGCCAAGCACTTCGTCGCGGTCTCCACCAACAAGCGGCTGGTCGACGAGTTCGGCATCAACACCGACAACATGTTCGGGTTCTGGGACTGGGTCGGCGGGCGGTACTCGGTGGATAGCGCGATCGGGCTTTCGGTGATGGCGGTCATCGGCCGGGAAGCGTTCGCCGACTTCCTCTCCGGCTTCCACATCGTCGACGAACATTTCAAGAACACCCCGCTGGAATCCAACGCGCCTGTGCTGCTTGGGCTCATCGGGCTGTGGTATTCCAACTTCTTCGATGCGCAGTCGCGTGCGGTGCTGCCGTATTCCAACGACTTGGCCCGCTTCGCCGCCTATCTGCAGCAGCTGACCATGGAATCCAACGGCAAATCCACCCGCGCCGACGGCTCCCCGGTCGTCACCGACACCGGCGAAATCTTCTGGGGGGAACCAGGAACCAACGGCCAGCACGCCTTCTACCAACTGCTGCATCAGGGAACGCGTTTGGTGCCAGCCGATTTCATCGCGTTCAGTCAACCGCTCGACGACCTGCCGACCGCGGAGGGCACCGGCAGCATGCACGACCTGTTGATGAGCAACTTCTTCGCCCAGACCCAGGTGCTCGCGTTCGGCAAGACCGCCGAGGAAATCGCCGCCGAGGACACGCCCGAAGACGTTGTGCCGCACAAGGTGATGCCTGGAAACCGGCCCACCACTTCTATTCTGGCCAACCGGCTCACCCCATCGGTGCTCGGGCAGTTGGTCGCCCTCTACGAGCACCAGGTGTTCACCGAAGGCGTCATCTGGGGCATCGACTCGTTCGACCAGTGGGGTGTGGAGCTGGGCAAGACCCAGGCCAAGGCGTTGCTGCCGGTGATCACCAGCGACGGCCCGCCCGAGCAGCAGTCGGATAGCTCGACCGACGCGCTGGTGCGCCGTTACCGCAGTGAACGAGGCCGCGCCAGTTGAGCATTGACGGCCGCAAGCATCCGCAGCTGCAACGCCGGGAAGGCTGCCGCTCCTAGGAAAACCGCTTGGTCAGCTGCGGCGGCAGTACCCGCACGAGTTGCACCAGCGGCGCCCACGGCCACCACGGGACCACGGCCCGGCCCGGTTCGCGCTCGATGGCCTCGACGAGTGCCTTGACGCCAGTTTCGTTGTCCACCATCAACATTGTGTTGGCGGTCTTCGCGGTCATTTCAGACTCGATGTACCCCGGTTCGATCGACGACACCTTGATGGGGCCCTTGGCGTATTCGGCGCGCAGCGACTGACCCAGTGAGCTCAGACCGGCTTTGCTTGCCGCATAAGCGGCTTTGACGCCCGGCACGCCCTTGTTGCCGAGCACCGAGGAGATGAGCACCAAGTGTCCAGAACCACTGTTGTGGAACATTTCCAGCGCGGCTTCGATTTGGACGAGGGCGGACACCAGATTGGTTTCGATGGTGGCTTTGTTGGCCCACAGCTTGCCGGAGCCCAACCGGGCGCCCTTGCCGATGCCGGCGTTGACGATGATGCGATCAATGCCGCCGAGTTCATCGCGCAGTTCGGCGAATACCTTCGGCACTTGCTCGTGATCGTTGACGTCCAGCGCGGCTATCGCGATCTTGATCGACGGATACTGTTGATTCAGTTCGGCTTTGAGCTCTTCGAGCCGGTCGGTTCGGCGGGCGCACAGCGCCAGGTCGCGGTCTTTTGCGGCAAAAGCCCGGGCCATGCCGGCGCCCAGGCCGGAGCTCGCGCCGGTGATGAGGATTCTCTGGCGGGTCACCCGGGCAGCATATCGACTACTTGAGCAGCCGCGACATGCGCCGGTCGGCGAGCACCTTGCCGCCGGTCTGGCAGGTCGGGCAGTACTGAAAGGACTTGTCAGCGAACGACACTTCGCGCACGGTGTCCCCGCACACCGGACAGGGCAGGCCGGTGCGGGCGTGCACCCGCAGCCCGGAACGCTTTTCTCCTTTCAGCGTCGCGGCGCCCTGGCCGACGGACCGGCTGACCGCATCGGTGAGCACCGTGATCATCGCGTCGTGCAGGGTCAGCAACTGCTTCTCGGTGAGCTTGCCCGCGGTGGCGAACGGGGATATCCGGGCGACGTGCAAGATCTCGTCGCTGTAGGCATTTCCGATACCGGCGATCACCTTCTGGTCGGTGATGACGGTTTTGATGCGCCCGCTGTTGCCGGCCAACACGTCCTTGAGGTCGTCAGCGCTCAGATCCAGCGCGTCAGGGCCGAGCGCGGCGATACCGGGAACCTGCTGTGGATCGGCTACCAGCCATACCGCCAGCCGCTTCTGCGTCCCGGCTTCGGTGAGGTCGAATCCGGGCGCCTCGCCCGGCGTGCCGAGGTGTACGCGCAACGCGATCGGTCCCTTGCCCGGCCGCAGCGGCGCGGCCGCCAGCTTGTCCGACCAGCGCAGCCAACCCGCCCGGGACAGATGGGCGATCAGCCACAGCTCTCCGGCCTGCAAGCCCAGATATTTGCCCCACCGTTGCGCCGCCACGACGGCTTGGCCGTGCAAGACGTTGATCGGCGGATCGAAGGTCTTGAGCACCGACAGTGCGGTGACGTCGACGCGGCCGATGGTCAGACCGACGGCATGTCGCCGCAGGTGGTCGACCAGCGCTTCGACCTCGGGGAGTTCGGGCACCTATTCAGTCTGCCGATCCGGGCGCGGGGCGGCCAGAGCGGCCTATTGCAGGGGCAGCGTGTTGCGGGCTTCCGCGGCGGCGTATTGGGCCGCACCGGCGGTCATCAGCTGGACGAACTGCTGATGGAACGATGCCGCCTGGGCGCTGAGCACCTGGTAGGCCTGCGCGTGCGCGCCGAACAACGCCGCGATGACCGCCGAAACCTCGTCGTCGCCCGGGGCCACCACCGAACTGGTGGGAAACGCGGCCGACGAGTTAGCCGCGGTGATGGTCGAGCCGATACTGGCCAGATCGTTGGCCGCGGCCGACACGTACTCGGGGACTGCGTTCATCCACGACATTCGGAACCTCCGTTGTGCGATAGGCCCCTACTACCGCGAGTGACTTCTGTAGCGAGGAGAAGTCTATCCCGCAGTCGGCCCCAGTTCATGCACAAGTTTTCCGAACAGCTCCTCCGCAAACCGGCCGCCATTCTCACGGCGGCGTACGCAGCAAATAGGTATCCATAATCCAGCCGTGCCGGTCGCGCGCCTCGGCGCGCAGCGCAGTGATGCGCGCGCCTACTTCACCGACCGTGCCGGACACCAGCAACTCGTCGTCGGTCCCCAGATAGGCACCCCACCAGATCTTCGTCTCGGGCGGGCAAGCTTGAAACGAGCAGTCGCCGTCGAGCATCACCACCGCCGATCCGGATACGCCGTAGGCGCGCAGTTGTCTGCCGGTGGTGATCAACACCGGTTCACCCACCTCGTTCAGCGGGATGCGGTGGCGTGCGGTCAGCGCTTGCACCGCGGTGATTCCCGGGATCACGTCGTAGGTGAAGTCGACCTCGGCGCGCACCGCGGCCAGGATGCGCAGCGTGCTGTCGTAGAGCGACGGGTCACCCCAGGCCAGGAAGGAACCGACGCCGTCAGGTCCGAGTTCGGTGGCGATGGCCGAGGCCCAGATCCGGGCTCGAGCGGCGTGCCAGTCCGACACCGCTTGCTGGTAGTCGCCGCCCGAGGACCGTTGCGGGTCGACCAACTCGACGAACCGGTATCCCGGCTCCCGGATGAACCGTGCGCAGATCTGCTGACGTAACGCCACCAGGTCACTTTTGGCCTCCCCTTTGTCCATCGCGAAGAACACCTGCGTGTCGTTGAGTGCCTCGATCGCCTGGACGGTCACGTAGTCGGGATCGCCTGCGCCGATTCCGATGACGTGAATGTGCCGAGTCATGCCGCTCAACCTAATTGGGATCATCAAATCCCTATGCGGGACCGCCGGTACTGGATACCATGAGTATTGCCTCGAGTGTGATTTCCCTAACTGTTGAAGGGACGCCAGCGATGACCACTGCGGTGCGGCCGGGCGGGCCGAGTCGGGAAGAGTTTTCCGATCGCCTGCTCAAGGGCTCGGTCAAGAAGTCTTATGCGCCCGTCGTCGACATCGATTGGGACGCTCCACTGGATCCGGACAAGTTCTTCCTGCCGCCGCGGCTGGTGTCCCTGTATGACACCCCGATGTGGGCCGAGATGACACGCGAGCAGCAGATCGAGTTGTCCCGCCAGGAACTGGTGAACACGCTCTCGGCGGGCATCTGGTTCGAGAACATGCTCAACCAGGCCCTGTTGCGGACGATCCTGCACGAGGACCCGACGAGTCGGTCGACGCATTACAAGTTGACCGAACTCGGTGACGAGACCCGGCACATGGTCATGTTCGGTAAGGCCATCGAGCGCGTCGGCGCCAAGCCGGTCCGCCCGAAGCGGTTGCACCGGATGATCATCAACGCGCTCCCGTTGGCGTTCCAGCGCGGTTCGATGCTGTGGGTGGCGGCTCTCATCGGCGAGGAAATCTTCGACTCCCTGCAACGCCAAATGATGGATGATCCCGAGCTGCAACCAATGATTCAGCGGCTGATGCGAATTCACGTCACCGAGGAAGCTCGCCACATCCAATTCGCGCGCGACGGCGCCCGCAAGCGCGTTGCCGAGATGCCGCGGCTCAACCGGTGGTTCATGGCCAACATCAACGGCCTCGGCGGCTACTTCTTCAACTATCTGTTCAGCAACCCGATCCCGTACGCCCGCGCCGGTCTGGACCCCAAGCGTGCACGCCAGCTCGCTCGCACCAGCCCGCACCGACGCGACACGCAGGTGGCCGGGTTCGCGCCGTTGGCGGCGTTCCTGACCGAGGTTGGTCTGTTGGGTCCGATCGCGCGTCGCGGCTGGAAGCGCAGCAGGTTTCTATGACACCGGCGCGCGGCCTGGGTCAGCCGCGCATTGTCGTCGTCGGCGATGCCACCGACGCGGGCGAGGCGCTGCTGGCCGCCGGCTTCACCGGGTTCACCGTGTTGGACAAGGGCGTGACCCGCTCGGTGTTCGATGACGACACCGACACCTGGCTACTCGCCACGGCAGAGGGTGAGGTGCGGACCGACGTCGTCATCGCCGCCGCCGAGATTCCGCCGTGGATACCGAATCTCCCCGGCCGCAACACGTTTCACGGTGAGCAGTTGCACGCAGCGGCGATCAGCCCCGATTTCGACCCGACCGGCAAACACCTAGCGGTCCTGGGCACCGATTCGGCCGCCGCTCACCACATCGGCACACTGGCCAGGTCGGCCGCCTCGGTGACCGTCTTCGCTCACCCGCCGCGCCGGTTCGTCGCCGATATGCCGTCCTGGTCCACTCGCGTCAAACGCCGAATGCTCCCGCGCAGCGCTTCGGCCCGGCGGCCGACTGGCCCAATGTTGGTGGGCTCGCTGATCGAGGCAGTCATCCCTTCGGGCGTTCGTACCCTCGACGGCGTCGAGCACCGCGCCGACGCCATCATCTACGGCACGGGGTACCGCGTGCCCGCGGGAAGTTCACTGTCGGGTGCGTGCGGCTTGAAGTTGGAACAGGCGTGGTGCGACGGCATGGAACCGTTTTTCGGGGTGGCGGTGCACGGCTTCCCCAACTACTTCTTCGTCACCGGCCCAGATCGCAAAGCGCAGGCGCGTTATGTCGTGGACTGCATAAAGCTCATGACGCGCACAACCAGCACTCGCCTCGAAGTACGCCGCAGCAGCCAGCAGGTGTTCAACGAGCGCGCCCAACTCGGTCCGGCTTGGCCACCCGCGCCAATGACCGCGTTCGACCTTTCCGCCAGCGCCCCAGAGTTCGACGACACTTACGACGGCGCAGCCACCCTCGAGCTAGCCGGAAACCCCCATCCGGTGCGCGTGCGCCTGACCGGCCGACTCGACCCGGTCGACGGCTGTTACCACTGGCAAGGCACCGTTTTCGACCGCTTGCCGGCCGAGTCGCTCAAGAAAACCCGGGCGGCCACCCTGTCGGTCGGTGAGCGCAGTGCGCCGGCCCGGATCGTCGAAGAGACACCGTGGGGCACCCATTCGGTGGCCGGAGTGGGAGCGCCGCCCTACGCGCCCTGACCGACCGGTCGCGCTCGGTGAAGTTTGCTGATCACCGCTTGGGCCGTGCCGGAGGTTGACCTCGCGCTCGAAGTGGGTATCACCCCGAGATGGCGCGCTCGAGGGCAGGCGACAGGACTGACATGACTGTGCGCCGTGCGCGGGCCGCTCGACTAAACAGGGCGATTCCCCCAAGATAGGTATTTCCGCCGCCGATGAGAGCGGCAACGGTGAGGCAGTGCCGGCAGAAGTCGAGGAGCGGGAGATGCAACTTCCGAACGACAAGATGGACCTGACACGCCGAATCGACGGGCTGCAGCGCAGGCTCGGGCTCGGGTCCCCGCCCGCGCGAAGGCGGCGAAGGTGACCGCTGTGGCCAAGCCGACCAGTTCGCTCGCCCTTTCCACCCGCACCGAGGACTCGGTGGTGTTGCTGACCGCCGAAGGTGCGCTGGACCCCGACAACTCCGCCGAACTGCGCGACAGCGTCATGAAGGCGACCGTGGACCTGCCAACGGCCGTCGTCGTCGACGTCAGCTCGCTGCAGGTCCCCGACGACACGGCGTGGCTGGTGCTGCTAGGTGCCCGCTGGCACGTCGACACCCGCCCCGACGTGCCGATCATGTTGGTCAGCGGCAACCGCGCGGCGCGCGAGGCCATCACCGCCAAGGGCGTTGCCCGCTTCATGCCCGTCTACCCGACCGAAAAGGCGGCGGTCAAAGCCGTCGACCGGCTCTCCCGGCGGAAAGTTCGGCACGCCCAAGCCAAGCTGCCGGCCAACCTGACCAGCTTGCGCGAATCGCGCCAGTTGGTCCGCGAGTGGCTCACTTCGTGGTCCAAGCCCGGCTTGATCCCGGTCGCGCTGGTAGTGGTCAACGTATTCATCGAGAACGTGCTCGAGCACACCGGCAGCGAGCCGGTGATGCGCATCGAATGCGACGGACCGACCGCCACCATCGCGGTCGCGGACGCCAGCACCGCGCCCGCCGTGCGGTTGGCGTCTCCGGCCAAGGGCATCGATGTTTCGGGCTTGGCCATCGTCGAAGCGTTGTCGCGAGCCTGGGGCAGCACACCCACCGCGTCGGGCAAAACCGTCTGGGCCGTGATCGGACCGGAGAACCAGCTGTAGTCTCAAGCGGTGCGGTTCAGCTACGCCGAGGCGATGACCGATTTCCGCTACTACCTTCCGCTGGCCAAAGCGGCCGAGGCGGCCGGCTATCACGGCATGACGATTCCCGACAGCATCGCCTATCCGTTCGAGTCAGATTCGAAGTATCCGTACACGCCCGACGGCAATCGAGAGTTCCTCGACGGCAAGGCGTTCATCGAAACATTCGTCCTGACAGCAGCTTTGGGTGCGGTGACGACGACGTTGCGGTTCAACTTCTTCGTTCTCAAGCTGCCCATCAGGCCTCCGGCCCTGGTGGCCAAGCAAGTCGGATCGCTGGCCGCGCTGATCGGCAATCGGGTGGGCTTCGGCGTGGGCACCAGCCCGTGGCCGGAGGACTACGAGCTGCTGGGTGTGCCGTTCGCCAAGCGCGGCAAGCGAATCGACGAATGCATCGAGATCATCAAAGGCCTCACCACCGGAGAATATTTCGAATTCCATGGCGAGTTCTATGACATCCCCAAGACGAAGATGACCCCGGCTCCCAGCGCGCCGATCCCGGTTCTGATCGGCGGCCACGCGGAGGCCGCGCTGCGACGCGCGGCGCGTCATGACGGCTGGATGCACGGCGGCGGCGATCCGGAGGAACTCGACCGGCTCATCGCGCGGCTCAAGCAACTTCGCGAGGAAGAGGGCAAGACCGGGCCATTCGAGATCCACGTCATCTCGGTGGACGGATTCACCGTCGACGGCGTCAAGCGGCTAGAGGACAAGGGCGTCACCGACGTCGTCGTCGGCTTCCGCATTCCCTACATCATGGGCCAGGACACCGAGCCGCTGGAGACCAAGATCCGCAACTTGGAGATGTTCGCCGAGAAGGTGATCGCCAAGGTGTAAGCGCGCGGGCCGGTGTGCGTTCTGGGTTCCCAATGTCACTCGTAGGCGAGATTTCACGGCCGTTCCCGCCACCAGTGCACACTCGCCGCCGCCAGCGCACGCTGGAGCGGCGCCGTCACAACCGATCCCACACAGGGGGGCGTTTTTCCCGATGCGCCCGAGCGGCCTCCGTCGGATTGTTGGTGAACCCGGTGAGTATCTGAGTGCGGTTCTCGATTTCGATGGCATGCCGCAGGCTCGGCGCGTCGAGCGCCGCGTTGAGACCGATCTTGGTCTGCCACACGCCAAAAGCGTTGTTGTCGGCGATCTCTCGCGCCTTGGCGCGCGCGGCAGCGAGCAAGTCCTCGGCCGCCACCACCTCGTGCACCAGGTTGATCCGATAGGACTCGACCGCGTCGATGATGCGGCCGGTCAGCATCAACTCGCGCGCCACACCCGCGCCGACGATCTTGGGCAGCAGATAACTGGTGCCCATATCCATCGACGAGTAACCGGCCTTGATGAACACCGATCCGAATCTGGCGTTCTGCGACGCGATCCGGATGTCACAGTGCAACGCGAACGCCAGTCCGCCGCCGACTGCGACGCCGTTGACCGCCGCGATCACCGGGATGGGCAGCTCGTAGAGGCGGACGTACAGGTCGGCCAACCGGACTTGGGCGTCGTAGGTGGTTTTGAACGCCGGGGTATGCGGCTTGGTGTCGACCCAGGCCGCGCCGGTCCCACTCAGGTCGGCGCCCGCGCAAAAGCCCCGGCCGGCTCCGGTCAGGATGGCGGCGCGGAAGGCGCCCGCGGTCAAGGTGTCCAGGGCGTCGTCCATCCCCCGGATCAGCGATCCGTCGATGGCGTTCAACACTTGCGGTCTGTTCAAGGTGATCAGGGCCATGTCGTCGTCGAGAGCTTCGAACCCCACTGCGTCGTTGTCTGAGGCCATACCGGCACGGTAAGCGACTGCGGCGATTACCAGCGACCCGGCCCGCCAGTGACGGAACGCGTCAGCTGCGACGCGCCAACCACTCGGCCTGCAGCACCAGCAGTTCGTACAGCTCCGGCTGAGGGGTGTCGGGATCGAGTTCGCGGTAGCGCTGGTGCACGTTGACGACGACCCGCTCGGCGTCCAGCCAGGTCGCGTATTCACCGAGATCGATCGCGTCCACCGCTTCCACGAACGACAACCCCTGGCGGTATGCGGCGTCGACTTGCTCGCAAAGATGTACGAAATAACCTCGGACAGCCCGTATTCCGTCGGGATCGGTGACCGGGCCGTGGCCGGGGACCACGGTGGGCGCGTCCAAGGCGATCATGGTGTCGCACGCGGCAATCCAGTTCGCGATCGGGCCGGCCCACACGATCGGCGTGCAGCCGACGAACAACAAGTCTCCGCCGAACAGCACACCGGCCTCGGGCACGTGCACGACCGAATCGGCGGCGGTGTGCGCCGGACCCAAGTTGTACACGTCGACCCGCCGCCCGCCGACCTCGAGGCGCAGCTCCCGATCAAACGTCAGGTCCGCGTTGCGCACGGCGATGCCGTCGAAGTCGAAGTGGCCGAAGCGCTCTCGCACGTATCGCGTCGCCACCGGGCCGAGGTCGGCGGTCTGCAGCCGGGTCAGCGCCTCGACACCGTGTCCGTGCTCGATCTCGTGCGCGGTGCCCTCGGCG
>NZ_LZLE01000050.1 GCF_001673155.1 Mycobacterium sp. 1423905.2
TGGCCGGTATCGGGCAGGTGGAAAGCCACCACGGCACCTACCGCGGCGCCACCATCGCGCCCAACGGCGACGTCACCCCGCCGATCCGGGGCGTCCGGCTGGACGGCACCGGCGGCACGCTGCGCATTGTGGACAACGACGCCGGCAACATGGACGGTGACGGCGGCGTGGAGCGAGCGATGGGGCCAATGCAGTTCATTTCCGAGACCTGGCGGTTGTACGGGGTGGACGCCAACAATGACGGCAAAGTCAGTCCGGACAACATCGACGATGCCGCGCTGTCGGCGGCGGGCTACTTATGTTGGCGTGGAAAAGATCTTGCGACGCCCCGAGGCTGGATCACCGCGCTGCGCGCCTACAACAACTCCGGTGTCTACCTGCGAGCAGTGCGCGACTGGGCGACCGCCTACGCGGCGGGTCATCCGCTGTAGAAGGATGGAGCGCTGACCGAGGCTTTAGGCTAAAGGCTGCCCGGGGGACCTCGTACATGCGCAAAGGAGAACTCAGTGCCGATTATCGAGCAGGTTGCGGCTCGCGAGATTCTCGACTCCCGCGGCAACCCGACCGTCGAGGTCGAGGTGGCCTTGATCGACGGGACCTACGCCCGCGCCGCGGTGCCGTCGGGCGCCTCGACCGGTGAGCACGAGGCCGTCGAGTTGCGCGACGGCGGCGATCGGTACGGCGGCAAGGGCGTCAAGAAGGCGGTGCAGGCCGTTCTCGATGAGATCGGCCCGGCCGTCATCGGCATCAACGCCGACGACCAGCGCCTGGTCGACCAAGCCCTGGTGGACCTCGACGGCACCCCGGACAAGTCGCGGCTGGGTGGCAACGCGATCCTGGGCGTCTCGCTGGCGGTCGCCAAGGCGGCCGCGGACTCCGCCGAGTTGCCGCTGTTCCGCTATATCGGCGGGCCCAACGCGCACATCCTGCCGGTGCCGATGTTGAACATCCTCAACGGCGGCGCCCACGCCGACACCGCCGTCGACATCCAAGAGTTCATGGTGGCTCCCATCGGCGCGCCCAGCTTCGCCGAGGCGCTGCGCTGGGGCGCGGAGGTGTATCACGCGCTCAAGGCGGTGCTGAAGAAGGAGGGTCTGTCCACCGGGCTGGG
This sequence comes from Mycobacterium sp. 1423905.2, assembly GCF_001673155.1. GTDB lineage: Bacteria > Actinomycetota > Actinomycetes > Mycobacteriales > Mycobacteriaceae > Mycobacterium. The sequence goes on from NZ_LZLE01000050.1 coordinate 1,112, forward strand.
CGACGAGGGCGGCTTCGCCCCGGACGTCCCGGGCACCACCGCGGCGCTGGACCTGATCACTCGGGCCATCGAATCGGCCGGCTTGAAGCCCGGCGCCGACGTCGCGCTGGCGCTGGACGCCGCGGCCACCGAGTTCTACACCGACGGCACCGGTTACCGGTTCGAGGGCACCACCCGGACCGCCGAGCAGATGTCGGAGTTCTACGCCGGCCTGCTGGGTAGTTATCCGCTGGTGTCCATCGAAGACCCGCTGTCCGAAGACGATTGGGACGGCTGGGCGGCGCTGACGGCGTCGATCGGGGACCGGGTGCAGCTGGTAGGCGACGACGTCTTCGTCACCAACCCCGAGCGGCTCGAGGAAGGCATCCTGCGCGGCGTGGCGAATGCGTTGCTGGTCAAGGTGAATCAAATCGGGACGCTGACCGAGACGTTGGATGCGGTCGCCTTGGCCCACCACAGCGGGTACCGCACCATGATGAGTCACCGCAGCGGCGAGACCGAGGACACCACGATCGCCGATCTGGCGGTGGCCGTCGGCAGCGGGCAGATCAAGACCGGAGCACCCGCGCGCAGCGAGCGCGTCGCCAAGTACAACCAGCTGCTGCGCATCGAGGACGCCCTCGGTGACGCCGCCCGCTACGCCGGCGACCTGGCCTTCCCGCGTTACACACCGGAGCCGAAATAGGTTGTGCGCCAGGGCCGATCCCAAGCGCCGCTCCCCGGCCTCGCGCCCGGGGAAGGCCGGTGATCCGGCTCGGGGCCGTCGCTCCGCCAAGGCTACTCGCCCCACCAGCTCGACCAAGCCCACGCCGACGGCCGGACCGGCCAGGGGCGATACGACGCGCTCGCTGCAAGAGCATGTTGTCGAACCGATCCGGCGGTCATTCGCCGAATCCGTGGAGCAGCGATCCGAACAGCGGCTGGGTTTCACGGCCCGGCGCGCCGCGGTGCTTGCGGCGGTGATCTGCGTGCTGACGTTGACGATCGCGGGGCCCGTGCGCACCTACTTCGCCCAGCGCACCGAAATGGAACAGCTCACGGCCACCGAAGCCGCACTCCGCAAGCAGATCGCCGACCTGGAGCAACGCAAAGGCCAACTGGGTGACCCGGCGTTCATCGCGGCGCAGGCCCGCGAACGCCTCGGCTTCGTCAAGCCCGGAGACATTCCGTTCCAGGTGCAGTTGCCGCCGTCGGCAGCGACACCGGCGCAACCCGGGAACGAGTCGGCGGCGCCGGCCAAGAACGAGCCGTGGTACACCTCCCTATGGCACACCATCGCCGACAACCCACATCTGCCGCCCGCCGCGCCCGCTCCCGCGCCCGGGCCGGACCCGAACGCACCCGGTGGTTGAGCCTGCCGATGTCCAAGCGGTGGCGCGCCAGCTGGGCCGTGAGCCTCGGGGTGTGCTGGCCATCGCTTACCGGTGCCCCGACGGCGAACCGGGCGTAGTGAAGACGGCGCCGAGACTGCCTGATGGAACGCCGTTTCCGACGTTGTATTACCTGACGCATCCGCTGCTCACCGCGGCCGCGAGCAGGCTGGAGACCACTGGACTCATGCGCGAGATGACCGAACGGCTGGGCCGCGACGCCGAACTGGCTGCGGCGTATCGGCGGGCTCACGAATCGTATTTGGCCGAGCGCGATGCCATCGAACCACTGGGCACGACGTTTTCCGGCGGCGGCATGCCGGATCGGGTGAAGTGCCTGCACGTGTTGATTGCGCACTCCTTGGCCAAGGGGCGCGGAGTGAATCCGTTGGGGGACGAGGCGTTGGCGTTGTTGGCCGAGGACCCGACGCTGACCCCGGTATTGGTGGCAGAGCAATGGCGGTGAGGGTGGGGGCGATCGACTGCGGTACCAATTCTATTCGGTTGCTGATCGCCGACACCGCCGGTGCGGAACTGCGTGATGTGCATCGCGAAACGCGAATCGTGCGGTTGGGTCAGGGCGTCGATGCGACTGGTGAGTTCGCGCCCGAGGCGATTGCGCGGACTCGGGGCGCGTTGGCCGACTATGCGGACTTGTTGAAGTCGCACAACGTTTCCCGGGTGCGGATGGTGGCCACGTCGGCGGCTCGTGACGTCGCCAATCGCGACGACTTCTTCGCGATGACCGCCGACGTGCTGGGCGCGGTGGTCCCGGGGGCGGTGGCCGAAGTGATCAGCGGCGCGGAAGAGGCCGAGTTGTCGTTTCGCGGCGCCGTCTCCGAATTAGACGCTGAGGCAGCGCCTTTCGTAGTCGTCGACTTGGGCGGCGGCTCCACCGAGATCGTGCTCGGTGGGCCGGACGGGGTAGTGGCCAGTTATTCGGCCGACATCGGCTGTGTCCGGTTGACCGAACGCTGTTTACACTCCGATCCGCCGACGCCCGACGAGGTCGCCGAGGCTCGTCGGGTGGTCCGCGAGCGGTTGGCGCCGGCGCTGCAGGCGGTGCCGGTCTCGCAGGCGCGCACCTGGGTGGGGCTGGCCGGAACCATGACGACCCTGTCGGCGCTGGCGCACCGGATGACGACGTATGACTCAGCGGCCATTCATCTTTCGCGGGTGCCGCGCCGGGATCTGCTGGAGGTATGCGAGAAGCTGATCGCCATGCCGCGCCAGCAGCGCGCCGCGCTGCCGCCCATGCACGAGGGACGAGTCGACGTGATCGGCGGCGGTGCCATCGTGGTGGAGGAATTGGCCCGCGAACTGCACGACCGCAGCGGGATCGACGAGCTGACCGTCAGCGAGCACGACATTCTGGACGGCATCGTGTGGTCGATCGCTGACTGAGCCCCAGCTGTCACACGCGCCTCTGTCCAGGGTGGTGCACTTTTTGCCCGCCTCATAGCGACAACTGCTGCTTGTCGGACCGGCATGCGACGGTGTCGCCCATGGTCAAACAATTACACGGGACCGAGCTTCGCTACATGCTCACCATGCAGCTGGCCGTTCACGGGCCGGCGACCGTGGCCGAACTGATCAATACGCTGACGTGGCACGGCTTCTCGGTGCGCGGCAGAGCGTCGAAGGCTGTATCGGACGCGTTGCGGTGGGAAATCGGCCGGGGCAGGGTCACCAGGCTGAGCCGTGGGCGGTATGGACCGGCGTACCTGCCTCGGTCCACCGAGTACCGGATACATCAACGGGTATTGACGTTGCGCGCCGCCGCGAAGTTGTCGCTATGAGGCGGGCAAATAGAGCACCACCCCGGACAGGGACACAGGTGACCGCTGTGACTCAGGCCTCGAAGCGGTAGCCCATTCCCGACTCGGTCAGCAGATGCTTGGGATGTGACGGGTCCGCCTCGAGCTTG
>NZ_LZLE01000051.1 GCF_001673155.1 Mycobacterium sp. 1423905.2
CGTCGTCGGCCATCAGTTTTTCGGGGTGGTGGAAGGTGTTGGTGCGGGGTTGTCCGCGGTCGTGGTGCGGTGGTGGGATCCATTCGATCTCGCCGTTGGCGCGTTTTCGGGTGGTCCAGCCCTTTTCGAGGAGCCGGTGGTGGGGTCCGCAGGCCAGGGTGAGTTGGTCGATGTCGGTGCGGTGGGTGTGGGCCCAGTCTTTGACGTGGTGGACTTCGCAGTAGTAGCCGGCGATGTCGCAGCCCGGTGCCGAGCAGCCGCGGTCTTTGGCGTACAAGACGATTCGTTGTCCGGGTGAGGCCAGCCGTTTGGTGTGATAGAGGCCCAGCGCCTTGCCGTTGTCGAAGATCGCCAGGTAGTGGTGGGCGTGGCGGGCCAGGCGGATGACGTCGGACATCGGCAGTAGGGTGCCCCCGCCGGTCAGTGCCTTGCCGGCGGCCGTTTCGAGGTCGGCGAGGGTGGTGGTCACCACGATGGCCGCCGGCAGGCCGTTGTGCTGGCCCAGTTTGCCGCTTGCCAGCGTTGCTCTTAGGGCGGCGTTGAGGCCGTCGTGCTGGCGCTGCGCCGCGGTGCGGGTGTCACGCTGCACGGCTTGCTCGTCGGGCGGCCCGTCGGTGACCGGGGTGTCGTCGTCGGGGTTGCACATGCCGGGTGCGGCGAGTTTGGCCAGCACCGCTTCCCAGCTGGCGCGGGCTTCGGGGGTCAGCCAACCGCTGAGACGCGACATGCCGTCGCTGTCTTGAGTGCCCAGGGTCAGGCCGCGACGCCGTGCGCGGTCCTGGTCGGTGAACCCGCCGTCGGGGTTGAGGTAGCAAGTGATGCGGTCGGCGACTTTGCGCAGGGCTTCTGGGCGATGAGCGCTGGCCCAGCGGGCCAGGTCGGCCTCGGCGGCCTGTCGGGTGGGGGCGTCGACCCAGCAGGGCAGCTCGTCGAAGAAGCGGTGGATGATCGCGATGTGTGAAGCGCCAACCAGCCCGGCGCGCTGGGCGGCCGCGGTGGCCTCGTACTGCGGTGCCAGCGGCTGCCCGGTCAGCGCCTGCCGCGTACCCAGCATGCGGGCATCGGTGATCCGGCGAGTGGCTTCACCGCCGGTGATGCGCAACCGGTCGGCCAGTACCTGCGCGAACTTGCCGCCCAGCTCTGCCGGCGTGGCTTGGGAGTCGATCTGGTTGATCAGCGCGTGGCCGGCCACCGGCAGCCGCCGCATCTCGCGTTCGAGCGATTCCAGATAAGCGAAGCGCTCGGGCGTGCTCAGCGCATCGTAGGAGTGCTCAGCGATGCGAGAGACGACCTGGTGCAGCGCGGCATAGTCCGCCGCTATCGCCTCGCAATCACTCGAACACATGTTCGAAATTGTAT
>NZ_LZLE01000052.1 GCF_001673155.1 Mycobacterium sp. 1423905.2
GGTCACCCCACCCGCCATACTTGGTGACCACCTCGGGAAGCCGGCCGGTCTGGCGCACGTGCAGGCCGCGCGGCGGCGACGGGTCGGGGTAGTCCGCGGCCCACGCCGGGTCGCGGTTGTACTCCGACACCGGGGACACCGACAGCCACGGATTGTGCGCCGCGATGTGCCACAGCGTGCGCAGGTCGTACAGCTCGCAGCCGTAGCGGGCGCCGAAGAACAAATGCACCCGCGGATTGACCGCGTACCGGCACAGGTCCATGACGATCGCGCGCAGCGGCGCCAGGCCGGTGCTGCCGGCCACCATCAGCACGTCGCCGCCGTCGCGGTCGACGTGCAAGCCGCCGTGCGGGCTGGACAGGCGCCACCGGTCGCCGGGCCGGGTTTCGCCGACCAGGGCCGTGCTGACCAGGCCGCCGGGTACCACGCGGACGTGGAATTCGATGTTGCCTTCGGGATCGGCAGGGATGGCCGGGCTCAGGTAGCGCCAGCGGCGCGGGCATTGCGGGACGTGGACGGTGACGTACTGGCCGGGGTGATAGTGCATCGGCCGGTCCAGCCGCAGGCGCACGACGGCCAGATCCCGCGACACCCGGTGGTGCTCGATGACCGTGCCGTCCCACCAGGGCGGCCCGTCGTCGGAGTCGGCGGCGCCGCTCATCACCCCGGTGATCAGGTTCAGCGACTGATCGGCGGCTTCGTTGACCGCTCGCGTCCACGCGGTGCCCAGGTGATCGCGCAGCGCCGTGTGCAGCGCGCGGCGCAGGGTGGGGTAGTGGCCCGGCTGCACACCGTATTTGCGGTGGTCCCGGCCGAGTTGGGCGAGAAACGCCACCGGTTCGTCGGCGCGCTGGTCGACCAGTTCGCCGTACACCCACTGCATGGCGTGGGCGAACGCGGCGCGTTGGCCTTCCATCTCGGGCGGGAACAGGTCGCGGATAGAGCTGTCCAGGGCGAACCAGTGGCTGTAGAACCGGCGGACCACCTCGTTGCCGCCGTCCGGACCGTGCGGCGCGAAGGCGTCTCGCAACACCCGCAGCGCGTCTCGGTCCTCTAGGCCCACGAAGTCCGATTCTAGGCACCAACACATGGGTGCCCCGTTCCGTCGAATTAGATAGACTTGAGCGGAACAGACTCAACATTGACGGCGTTGTACTAGCCGACAAGCATTTCTGGCAGTACCTACCTGCCCCATAGGAGGTCTTTGTGGACTCATTCAATCCGACTACCAAGACGCAGGCGGCCCTGACGTCGGCTCTGCAGGCGGCATCGGCTGCCGGCAACCCCGAGATCAGGCCCGCTCATCTGCTGTTGGCATTGCTGACGCAGAACGACGGGATCGCCGCACCGCTGCTGGAGGCTGTCGGTGTCGAGCCCGCTACCGTCCGCGCCGAAGCCCAGCGCCTCGTCGACCGCCTGCCGCAGGCAAGCGGCTCCAATTCCCAGCCGCAACTGTCGCGCGAGTCGCTGGCCGCCATCACCACCGCGCAGCACCTGGCCACCGAGATGGACGACGAATACGTCTCCACCGAGCACCTGCTCGTCGGCCTGGCCACCGGCGACTCCGACGTCGCCAAGCTGCTGACCGGTCATGGCGCATCCCCGCAAGCTCTGCGGGAGGCGTTCGTCAAGGTGCGCGGCAGTGCCCGGGTCACCAGCCCGGAGCCAGAGGCCACCTACCAGGCGCTGGAGAAATACTCCACCGACCTGACTGCGCGCGCTCGCGACGGCAAGCTCGACCCGGTAATCGGACGCGACAACGAAATTCGTCGCGTCGTGCAGGTGTTGAGCCGTCGTACCAAGAACAACCCGGTGCTCATCGGTGAGCCCGGGGTCGGTAAGACGGCGATTGTGGAGGGCCTGGCCCAGCGCATCGTGGCCGGCGACGTGCCGGAGAGCCTGCGCGACAAGACCGTCATCAGCCTGGA
>NZ_LZLE01000053.1 GCF_001673155.1 Mycobacterium sp. 1423905.2
ACTGATCCTCAGTGTGGTCGCCACCGGATTGGCACCGCGGTCCTTCTACCAACTGGACGCCTCGGACCACCCGCAGCGCGCCCATTACGACGGCCTGCCGGCCGATTTCACCGCCGAGGCCATCACAACCCTGGGCGGGCGGTGCACCGAGGGGTACCACACCTACAACGTGCTCAACACCCACGACGACGGCATTTCCCTGGACACCTTCGTCGACTGGCTGATCGCCTCGGGCCAACGCATCGAACGCATCGACGACTACTCGGATTGGCTGCGCAGGTTCGAGGCGGCCATGAAAGCGCTGCCGGACGATCAGCGACGAAATTCGTTGCTGCCGTTGATGAACGCCTACGCCAAGCCGGGTCAACCCACCCAAGGCACCGGAGTGCCGGCCGAAAAGTTCCGCGCCGCAGTGCAATCCGCGGGCATCGGCAGCACCCACGATGTGCCGCATCTGAGCGAGGCGTTGATCGACAAGTACGTCACCGATCTGGAGTGCCTTGGCCTGCTCGACGCCCACGCCGGCGCGCCCGCGCGATGACATACAGTCCGACCACCACCACCCACGACAGCAGGCTGAGCCACAATTGACTGCGCGCGGACTCGTCGAACGCCATCTGCACCAGCACGGCGACGATTCCGGCGACGGTGAGCAGCGACAGGGCCGGGAACAACCACATCTTGACCCGCAGCTTGTCTGCAGACGTTCTGCGGCGCAACACAATCTGTGACAGCGCGATCAACAAGTAGACAAACAACACCACGGCGCCCGAGGAATTGAGCAGGAACAAGAACACCGTCCCCGGCGCCAGCCAGGCCATCAGCACACAGCCGAAGCCCACCGCCGACGAACACAAGATCGCCAGGTGCGGAACGCCGCGCCGGCTCAGCCGCACCAGCCGCGCCGGTGCTTCCCCGCGCGCGGCAAGCACGAACAGCATGCGAGATCCCGTGTACAGCCCAGAGTTCAAGCTGGACAGCACGGCGGTGAGCACCACCGCGTTCATCAGTTGGTCCGCGCCGGGCAGGCCCATGTGTTTGAGTGCGGCGACATACGGCGAGACCCCGACTTCGACCGAGGACCACGGCAGGATGGTCACCAGCAAGAAGACCGAACCGACGAAGAAAATCACGATGCGCGCCACGACCGTTCTGGTCGCTCGGGCAATGGCGCGCTGCGGATCCCGGCTTTCCGCGGCGGCGATGGTGACGACCTCGGCGCCCACCATGGAGAAGATGACGACGACGATGGCGGCGAAGACCGCGCCGATGCCGTGCGGCAAGAACCCTCCGTGCGAGTGCAGGTTGCTGAAGTCCAGATGACGACCGGGCCACAGCCCGAGGACGAAGGCCGCGCCCAGTCCCAGGAAGACCACAATGGTGGCGACTTTGATTCCGGCGAACCAGAATTCGAATTCGCCGAAGGAGCTTACGGAGAACAGGTTGGTGGCGGTCATCAACAGCATCAGGCACAGCGACAGCAGCCACAGCGGCGCAGGGAACCAGTAGTTGAGCACCTTGCCGCCGGCGACCGCCTCGAAGCCGACGACGATGACCCAGAAGTACCAATACAGCCAGCCGACCGAAAAACCCGCCCAGCCGCCCAGGGCGTCGGCCGCATAGTCGGCGAACGATCCGGTCGACGGGTGCGCCGCGGCCATCTCGCCGAGCATGCGCATCACCAGGACGATGAGCACACCACACACGGCGTAGGTCAGAAACGCCGCGGGGCCGGCGTCCCGGATCACCACTGCGGACCCGACGAACAGTCCGGCTCCGATGACCCCGCCGATCGCGATCATGTTCAGCTGGCGTTGAGACAACCCTTGGCGCAGTTGCGGAGTGGTGTCGGTGGGCTCAGCTGTTTCGCCGGCCTCCCCGGCCGCGGGATCGGTCCGCTTCTGCGTGCGCCGCATTCCCGGACGCTAGCAGCAAATCCGATACCACACGGAGGGGAAGATGCCGCGTCCAGTGTCACGACGGATGTGCGGCCAGCCGCACGTTCGGGTGCGAGTGTGCGGCTCGCCGCACACTGGCCAGCGGGAAGGCCAGCGGGAAGCCCAGCGGAAAGGCCAGCGGGAGGCGCCCAGCTACAAGTACAGGTCCCGCGCCCGGATCCGGGCCGTGGCGATCACACTGATGACCGCCGTCAAAACCAAGTAGCCGCAGGCCAACCACGGTGTCCCGCCGGCGGCCGCGATCAACGCGGTCAAGATCATCGGCGTCAGGCCCGAGGCGTAGATGCCGGAGAACTGGTACACGAACGACAGTCCGGTATACCGGGTGCTGGTCGGATACAGCGACGAGTAGAGCGTGCCCTGCGCGCCGTAGAACAACGCATGCACGATCCCGAAGACGACGATCATGGCCAGACCGAACCAGGCGATGTTGCGGGTGCCGAACAAGGCGAACGCCGGAAACACGGTCACGCCGTAGCACGCCACGCCGGCCAGATACACCCGCCGGGCACCGCACCGGTCGGTCAGTGCGCCCGAGACCGGCAGCAACACCGCCATCACCAGCGCGGCGATGGTCACCACGATCAACACCGGGACCCTGGCCAGGTGCAGCGCGCCGGTGGCGTAACTGATGGCGAAGACGCCCCAGGTGTTGAACGCCGAGCCTTCGGCCCACCGCGACAACAGGCCGAGCACGGTGTTGCGCCGACTGCCCGGTTCGCGCACGATCTCCCGCATCGGCACCCGGGATTCGGTTTCGCGCTCGTGCAATTCGACGAACGCCGGAGTCTCCTCGACCCGCAACCGCACCACGATGCCGATCGCGACCAGCACCAGGCTGGCCAAGAACCCGATGCGCCACCCGTAGGACAGGAACCGCGTCGGCCCCAGCAACACTTGCAGCAACGCGAATATGCCGGTGCCCAACGCCAGGCCGAGCGCCAGCCCGATCTGTGGGATGGCCCCGAACCGGCCGCGCTTGTTCTCGGGGCTGTGCTCGACGGCCAACAGCACCGCGCCGGCCCATTCTCCGCCCAGGGCGAAGCCTTGCAGGATGCGCAGTGTCAACAGCAGCACCGGCGCCCAGACGCCGATCTGCGCGGCGGTCGGCAAGGCGCCGATCAGGGCGGTCGCTCCGCCCATGATCACCATGGTCAGCGCCAGGCTGCGCTTGCGGCCGATCCGGTCGCCGATGTGGCCGAACACCAGCCCGCCCACCGGCCGCATGACGAACCCGACCGCGAACGTCGCGAACGCCAAAAGCGTTCCTACCAAGGAACTTTGGTCCGGGAAGAAGGCCTTGTTGAAGACCAGCCCGGCGGCCGTCGCGTAGAGGAAGAAGTCGTACCACTCCACGGTGGTGCCCAGCAGGCTGGCCGCTACGACGGTACGCAGGCGGTGGTCGCGCGCCGCGTCGGACTCGAGTTGCCCGCCCGCCGCGACGGGCAAGGTGGTCGCCATGTCGAAGCTAGTGCGCCGAAGCGACCGCGAACGGCGTCGACGGCGCGGGCTGGGCTTGACCGTCCGGACGCTTCCACAGCCCGCGCCGCTCGAGCAGGGGCAGCACCCCCTCGCCGAACCAGTACGCCTCTTCCAGGTGCGGATAGCCCGAGAGGATGAAGTGGCTGATGCCGCGTTGCGCGTATTCGGCCAGCCGGTCGGCCACCTCCTGGTGCGAACCGACCAGTGCGGTACCCGCGCCGCCGCGCACCAGGCCGACGCCGGCCCAGAGGTTCGGCGCAATCAGCAGTTGGTTGCTGTTGCCGCCGTGCAGGTCCAGCATGCGGCGCTGCCCTTCGGACTCGCTGCGCGCCAGGCTGGACTGCACCCGTTCCACGTCCGCCGGATCGACCGCGGCCAGCAGCCGCTCGGCTTCGGCCCACGCCTGCTCTGAGGTGTCCCGGGTGATCACGTGGATTCGCAAGCCGTACTGCAGGATTCGCCCGTGGTCGACCGCCAGTCCGCGGATCCAGTCCAGCTTCTTGCTGACCGCCGGCAGCGGTTCGCCCCAGGTCAGGTAGACGTCGGAGTACTTGGCCGCGACCGGCCCAGCTGGTCCCGAGGAGCCGCCGAAGAACACCGCGGGCACCGGGTCGGGCCGGTTGTTCAATACGGCGCCCTGCACCCGGATGTGCTCGCCGGCGAAGCTCACCGGCTCGCTGGACGTCCACAACTGCCGCACCACGTGCAAGAACTCCGCGGTGCGCGCATAGCGGTCCTGCTTGTCCAGGTAATCACCATAGGCCTGCTGCTCGTGCGGTTCGCCGCCGGTGACAACGTTGAGCAGCAGCCGTCCCTGCGAGTGTCGCTGGAAGGTGCCGGCCATCTGCGCCGCCAGCGTCGGGCTGATCAGGCCGGGCCGGAACGCGACCAAAAACTTCAACGTCTCCGTGCGCTCGATCAACATCGCCGTGGTCAACCAAGCGTCCTCACACCACAGACCCGCGGGGGTCAACACCGCCTCGAAGCCGTTGGTTTCGGCGGCCGCGCAGATCTGGTGCAGGTACTTCAGCGTCGCCGGCCGGTCACCGTGCATGGCCGTCCCGTGACCACCCGCGACCAGGTTCCGCGAGTCCCCGTAGGTGGGCAGAAACCAGTGAAAAGCCAGGCTCATCGACAATCCTCTTCCACACATTTTTCGGCCCGTTTCCGGCCAAGAAGTCCAACGATCGATCGTGCGGGACGGCGGCCCGGATCGGGAGGGTTGAAAACTGCCAGATCCGATTCCGCGTGTTGCCCCGGCGTGTCGCAATTAGCGTCACGATTGGATTTCCGACACGGCGTGGTGCAGGGGGAGCGCCGAGCCCGCGCGCGATGATGGCGCTCGTGGCTGACCTAACCCGTCGTGCGGTGCTCCGGATGGGTGCCGGCGCCAGTGCGGGAGCCGCCGGAGTGTGGGCGTTGAGCGCCATCCTCGACCCGCTGGAGCCCCAGGCAGCGCCGCCGCAAGGGCCGGCGCCGTTCGAGCCGGCGACTGCCGGCAGCACGCTGCCCACCAAGCTCAGCGGGTCGTTCGTCTCCGCGGCGCGCGGCGGGGTCAAGACCAACTGGGTGATCGCCATGCCTCCGGGCCAGACCA
>NZ_LZLE01000054.1 GCF_001673155.1 Mycobacterium sp. 1423905.2
CGTCGACGAGGCCCACGGACTCGGCGTGCGCGGCGGTGGCCGCGGTCTGCTCTCCGAGGTGGGTCTGGCGGGTGCGCCGGATGTGGTGATGACGACGACGCTGTCCAAGGCGCTGGGCAGCCAGGGCGGTGTGGTGCTCGGGCCCACCGAGGTGCGGGCGCACCTGATCGACGCCGCGCGTCCGTTCATCTTCGACACCGGCTTGGCACCGGCGGCGGTGGGCGCGGCACGGGCGGCGTTGCGGGTCCTGCGCGAAGAGCCCTGGCGGCCGCAGGCGGTGCTGGGCTATGCGGGGGAGTTGGCCCGAATCTGTGGGGTTATCGAGGTGCCCGAGTCGGCAGTGGTATCGGTGATCCTCGGTGATCCGGAGGTCGCGCTGACCGCCGCGACGGCGTGCCTGGACGCCGGGGTGAAGGTGGGCTGCTTCCGACCTCCGACGGTGCCGGCCGGAACGTCTCGGCTGCGACTGACGGCGCGCGCATCACTGAGCAAAGATGACCTCGAGTTGGCCCGCCGGGTGCTCACCGAGGTGCTGTCTGCGACGCGCCGTTGACGGTTCTGGTCGTCACCGGCACCGACACGGGCGTCGGCAAGACCGTCGCCACCGCAGCGCTTGCCTCCTGCGCCCGTCAACTCAGCATCGACGTGGCGGTCTGCAAACCGGCTCAGACCGGCACCGCCGACGGTGATGACGATCTCGCTGAGGTGGGCCGCCTCGCCGGGGTGACCGAACTCCTCGGACTGGCGCGATACCCGCTGCCGATGGCGCCGGCCGCGGCGGCCGAACAGGCTGGGATGGCGCTGCCTACCCGCGATGAACTGCTGCGACTGATCGCTGATTTGGACCGCCCCGGCCGGTTGACGCTGGTCGAAGGCGCGGGTGGGCTGCTCGTGGAACTGGCCGAGGGGGGAGTCACGCTGCGCGATGTCGCCGTCGAGCTGGGGGCCGCGGCACTGGTGGTCGTCGGCGCGGGACTGGGCACCCTCAACCACACCGCATTGACCCTGGAAGCGCTTGCCTCGCACCGGGTTCCGTGCGCGGGATTGGTGATCGGGAGCTGGCCGCGCCAACCCGGGCTGGTCGAGACTTCGAACTATTCGGCGCTGAGCCGTCTGGCTCCGGTGCGGGCGGCGCTACCCGCCGAAGCCGGCGCCCCGGCGTTCAGGACGGACTTCGCGGCGATGAGCGCGGCGGCATTCGACGCCGACTGGGTCAGGGGCCTGGTGTCCTGATGGCGCATTCGATCGAGCTGCTCTTCGACGGCGACACCGAGGCGGCGCTGCGACGCATGTGGGACAGCCTGGCGAGCGCCGATATCCCAGCGCGGGTACCGCCCGGTCGCCCGCACGTGACTGTGGCCGTCGCCGAGCGCATCGACCCCGAGGTCGACGAGTTGCTGATTCCGGTGGCACGAGAGTTGCCGGTGCGCTGCCTGATCGGAGCTCCGGTGTTGTTCGGCCGGGCCAACGTCGTGCTCACTCGGTTGGTGGTGCCGTCGCACGCGCTGTTGGATCTACACGCCGAGGTGCATCGGTTGTGCCGGCCTCATCTTCTGCCCGGGCCGATGGCCAACAGTCTGCCCGGCCGGTGGACGGCACATGTCACGTTGGCTCGCCGGGTCGACCTCGCTTACCTCGGGCAGGCGCTGACCGTGACCGGCCGACCGGCCGACATCGATGGTCAGTTCGCCGGACTGCGGCGCTGGGACGGGGACAAGCGCGTCGAGTACCACATCCGCTGAATGCGGCTAACCGCCGAACAGCAAGTACAAGCCCATGAACGTATAGCCGACCATGACCAGCATCATGGTCAGCTGGCCGGTCAGTTGATGAGCCGCCGGCAGTAACCGCAGCGCTTTGTCGTGTGCCGCGATCACCGCCACGATGTGTCCGGTGACCACGCAGGTGACCTTGATCGTCGACAACACCGCCGGGTGCAGCGACAACACGTAGGCCACGTTCGCGTGCGCCAGCCCCAACGGGTTCCAGCCTCGACCGAACGGATCGGCCAGCGCGATGATCGCCTGCTGTCCGCGTTCCACCAGGTAAGTCAGGTAGTGGGCGAAGATATAACCGACCACGATCGGGATCAGCGAGTGCGCCATCTGACCGGGCAGTGCCGCGCGCTGCTCGGCGTCGACTCCGCCCGTCGCCCGCGCCGCCAGCGAAAATGTCACTGCGACAACCGAAATGAAAACCAGCAAGCCGACCGTCCGCAGCGCCGAAGAGGTCAGCGTCTCCGGCAGACCGTGCGCTGTCCGGGCAACCCCGTCAGCGAAATTGCGCCAGGCCGGTGCCGCCGAGAAGCTGTCGAATGCGGTCGAGCCGAGCAGCACGGCCAGCATCATCACCACGCCGGGCCGTACCGGCAGCGACGGCAGATGGTCGAAAGGATTGCCGATGACGATCTTGCCGGTGTCGCCATTTCGCCAGAACGGGCACAGTCGCGATACCGCCATGCTGTACGCGCCGAACGGGTCAGCTCGCGATAACCAGCGTTGACCGCACAGCCACGCCCCGGCCAGCGTCACGACGGCATAGACCAACAGCCAGGTCTTGACCCCGGTCAGCGAGGCGGAGTCAGGGCTGGCCAATTCCATCCAGACGAATGCGAACAGGCCGACCGCGGCCGGCCGGTAGCCCCACCCTTCGGGGTAGTCGCGGCGTGGCCGGCTGATCCGCTCTGGCAGAGCGCGGCGCAAGAGCACATACAGCGACCGGATCGGCGAGATCACCCGCCACACTGGCCCGAAGAACAACGACAGGGCGACCAAACCGACCCAGAGCAACACATAGAACGCGCCGAGCAGCCCGTTGCCTTGTGTTTGCGGACCGAACAGTCCGGCCAGTAGCACCCAAACGGCGAACGCAAAAGCCAGGGTCGCCACCGCCCAGCGGGTGGCGCGCGCGTCAACGAGCCTGGTCACCGCATCCGGCAACGGGCGCCCCGGCTTCGCCGGGTCGAACCGCGGCTGCTTCCAGGCCAGCGCCACCAACGCGAACGTGAACGTCAGCGCCCAGGCCGCGCCGATCAAGGCGAACGTGTACGGCACCGGGAGATCGTTCGACCCGCCGAGGCCATGCGCCAGCACCGAGGCGGAACGGCCGTCGGTCACGGCTGGACTTGGATCGTCGCGATCGTGCGCTTGAGGTGATGTAGTTCCACGTCGACGTTGCCGGGAACGTCGACGCTGAACTGGAAGGTCTGATTGGGTGCGGCGGCGATCTGGAATTTGTGGTCCGGTACCGAATGCACGTGCAGCTCGTCGGTGACGTCGCTGGTGACGTGCAAGGTTATCTGCTCCTTCACCTTGGCTTGCAGCGTGGCGTTCGTCGGGTTGACCTGGCCGTTGGTGATGGTGACGTCGATGGTGAGGCCTTGGGTGGCGGGCTTGCTCGGCGAGTTGCCGCCGCAGGCGACCAACGCGCACATCAGCAAGCCCGCCCACGCCGTGACGAGGGTGCGTTTAACACTCATCGAGTTACGCCGCTTCCGGCAGCGGGTGCTTTTGCTCCTCGACCTGCTTGGGCTTGGTCGTCTCGCCGTTGATCCGGCCGGCACCCCAGGTGAGGCCGGCGATCACCATCAGCGTGAAGATGGCCACCAGGATGGAGCCGGCGGTGAACAGCCACTCGGGAGCGCTCGGGTCGCGTTCGCGCTGCAAGATGGTGTTCTCCAGGACGAACGGTCGAGTAATGACCGGCTGAGCGGGAACTTCGGCAGCCGGGATCGCTTCATCGGCCGGTTCGTAGATCGGCACGGCGGTCATGGTGTAGCCGTCCTGCACCCGCAGCAGCGTCTTCCATGAACCCCACACCGGGATGGGTTCGGTGGTGCGGTAATGCCCCGGGCCGACCTTCTCCAATCGGTCGACCACCAGACCGCGGTTGTTCTCCATCTTCCCTTGCCAAGACGTGATCGAGACCCAGTCGGGCTGGTCCTTGATCAGGTCGGGGGGGTTGATCTGAACGTCGGCAGAGACCATCCGCTTGCCAGGGTCGCTGGGCAATTCCGTCAGCTTGATCGTTGCGGTGTTCTTGCTCGGAATGATGATGTGGAGACCGTTGGCGATGGTGCCGCCGATGACCAGGACCGTCGCCGCGACCACCGAAATGCCGATCGCGCGGCGCGGCAGGCGCTGCCCGGTGAGCACCATCCCGGTCAGCGCCCCGCACAGGCCCATCAGCACTGCCACCGGCACCGCCATCGCCAGGCCCTCACCCCACATGCTGGTTGGCCACGGGTAGTGATAGACCGCGCCGATCCACAGCGACTCCAGCCAGAGGCCGACGGTCCCGACCAGTAGGCCGGTAACGGCGCCGAAGACGATCGGACGCTTGAACAGCGGCGTCAGCGCCAGTATCTCGACGATCAGGGCGGGCCCGAGGTACAGCGGGAACCAGTTCAACGGAGCCCCGAGGATGGAGCCCACGGTGAACGCGACAGCGCCGCGCAGCGCGATGGCGAACAGCGCCGCGATAACGGCCGCGCCTTTGCCCAGCGTCATCCGGGCCACGATCAGGGCCAGCGCCGCGACGCCGGCGATCATCATGGGGTGGAACACCAGGCGGAACTGCTGCACCCCGAAGTCGAACTCGATCTGGTAAACGGACAATCCGATCAGCAGCCCGCCACAGGACAGGTATCGCAGAACCCGGACCATCGGCTTCTCGGGGGGAGCGTCCGGCAGTGCGCGTCCGCCCTCGTACTCCAGCATCAGCACCGAGAAGAGCGACAAGCCCGCGCCGCCGATCATCATCAGGTGCGTCGGACCCCACAGCGTGACGTCTTGGCCGAAGATGCGGTGCCAGATGTCATCGAGCGGGAAACCG
This sequence comes from Mycobacterium sp. 1423905.2, assembly GCF_001673155.1. Classification (GTDB taxonomy): domain Bacteria; phylum Actinomycetota; class Actinomycetes; order Mycobacteriales; family Mycobacteriaceae; genus Mycobacterium. The sequence goes on from NZ_LZLE01000054.1 coordinate 4,834, forward strand.
ATCAGGGCATACATCCCGCAACCGGCCATCAGCACACCGCCGACGGGGGCGTGCCAGTTGTCGGTGATCCGCACCGGGGCCGGACCGGGCTCGTCGAAGGGCAAGACGATCGCGGTCATGCCGGCCAGGAAGATCCCGAACAGGCCGATGATGATGAAGTAGTGCGCGGGGTTGGCCAGCGGACCTGGGTCGCGGCCTTCGCCGATGTGCCAGCTGACATCCCAGATGAAGCCGAACAGCGCACAGATGATCGACGTGGTGTACACCAGCACCGGCAGGGCCACCCACGATGGGCGGCGGAATTTGACCCCTAGCCAGTCAGCGAACTTCTCCAGCCACAGGATCCGATGCGTGCGGTGCGCCCAGCCGATCGCCAGCATGATTAGCGTGATGATCAGCGCCGCCACCGACAGGCCGATGACCTGACTGAGTTCGGCCCCTTTGGCCGCAGGCGCCGCCGCAACCACTGCCAGTTCCACCGCAATCGCCTCCCATGTCTTGCCCGACTGACGTAGACGAACCTCGAATGCCCAAATGCAGCGCTGGTCAATCCTGCTTTTCGCTGGAGCTTCGCCGGTTTCGCATAGCGATATACAACACCACACCGACGACAATGATCGCGGGCAGAAACGCCGGGATCGCCAGCCAGATCCCGTGGTCGGCGAGGTACGTGACGTGCTCGTTGGTCATAGCGTTTACTTACCCTGCCGTACGGCTCCGTACCCGTACACATTGGGTCGTCAATGGCCGCCCGAGCGCTATCGGTCGACGTGGGGACCGCTACCCTAGGCCTGAACGCCGATTGGTCCAGGCCGCCACGTCTATCCGCGGCTAGCGAAAGGGCCAGGAAAGTATGTGTCCGCATGTCCGGGCACGACGTAGATGCAGGGGAGTACCGGGTGACTCAAGCGCCGATTCGACCGACCACAGACGCCGGCCAAGATGGCGTACCGGACTCGGACATCATCGCGGTGGCCCGCCGCCAGGTCCTCGACCGGGGGGAAGGCCTGAGCAAAGACCAGGTACTGCAGGTGCTGCGGCTCGACGACGACCGGCTCGAGGAGTTGCTGGCGCTGGCCCACGAAGTCCGGATGCGTTGGTGTGGTCCCGAGGTCGAGGTCGAGGGGATCATCAGCCTCAAGACCGGCGGCTGCCCCGAGGACTGTCACTTCTGTTCCCAATCGGGACTGTTCGCCTCGCCGGTGCGCAGCGCTTGGCTCGACATTCCCAGCCTGGTCGAGGCGGCCAAACAGACCGCGAAGTCCGGCGCCACCGAATTCTGCATCGTGGCCGCGGTGCGCGGGCCCGACGAGCGATTGCTCGCCCAGGTCGCTGCCGGCATCGAAGCCATCCGCAATGAGGTCGACATCAACATCGCCTGCTCGCTCGGAATGCTGACCGCCGAGCAGGTGGATCGGCTGGCCGAGATGGGCGTGCACCGCTACAACCACAACCTCGAGACCGCACGCTCGTTCTTCACCAACGTCGTCACCACGCACAGCTGGGAAGAGCGCTGGCAGACGCTGACGATGGTGCGCGACGCCGGGATGGAGGTGTGCTGCGGCGGCATCCTCGGTATGGGCGAGACGCTGGAACAGCGCGCGGAGTTCGCCGCCGATCTCGCCGAGCTGGGTCCCGACGAGGTGCCGCTGAACTTCCTCAACCCGCGGCCGGGAACACCGTTCGGGGATCTGGAGGTCTTGCCGGCCACCGAGGCGCTGAAGTCCGTGGCAGCCTTCCGGCTGGCGCTGCCCCGCACCATGCTGCGCTTCGCCGGCGGTCGGGAGATCACGTTGGGTGACCTGGGCGCCAAGCGCGGCATCCTCGGGGGCATCAATGCCGTCATCGTCGGCAACTACCTGACCACTCTGGGCCGGCCCGCCGAAGCCGACTTGGAACTGCTCGACGACCTGCAGATGCCGATCAAAGCGCTCAACGCCAGCTTGTAGAAGACCAATCGTGGCTGCAGAACTGGGCGCCCCGGTTTCCGCCGGTGTGTTCAACGTCTACACCGGGGAACGGGCCGGCACCGCGACGCCAACGGCAGCGCAGTTGGGCCTCGAGCCGCCACGCTTCTGCG
>NZ_LZLE01000055.1 GCF_001673155.1 Mycobacterium sp. 1423905.2
CCGTCTGGCTCAACCGGCTGCGCGCGCTGGCGCACCGAACCTGCGTGGCGCCGCTGCCGTACGCGCAAGCCGACCTCGACGCGTTGCAGCGGGTCAACGATCCGGGCCTCAACGCCGCCGCCACCGGCACCGCGGGTGAGATCGTCGACCGCATCCTGGACGTCGCCTCGGTGCGCGGGGCCACCCTGCTGCCCGACGGCCCGCTCACCGACCGCGCCGTCAGCCTGCTCAGCGCCAACGACAGCACGGTCGCGATCGCTGCCGCTGACCTCGCCGGCCACGACAGCAACGCCCTGCCCGAAACCGGTTCGGCGGTCAGCGCCAACACCACCCCGCGGCGGCTGTCCCGGCAGGTGGTCACCGCGCCGTTCGACCCGGCCGTCGGTGCGGCCCTGGCCGCGGCCGGAAGCAGCCCGGCCGTCCCGACCTACCTGGACTCCGCGCTGTCGGTACGCATCGGCCACGACTCGCACACCGCGCGGCGCCAAGACGCCGTCGGCGCCATGCTGTGGCGCAGCCTCACCCCCGACGCCGCGCCACGCACCCAGATCCTGGTGCCACCGGCGGCGTGGAACCTGCAGGCCGACGACGCGCAAATCCTGCTGAGCGCGCTGGCCACCACCATCCGCTCCGGCC
>NZ_LZLE01000056.1 GCF_001673155.1 Mycobacterium sp. 1423905.2
CCGGCGGCACTCAGCAAATCGCCGAACTGGCCGCGGCCGAGCTCGGTGATCGAGTGGTCCTCGATGCGCCGGTGCGCTGCATCGAGCGTCACGGGGCGGGCGTGACCGTCACCTCAAGCCAGGGCCACGCCGAAGCCGGGTTCGTCATCGTCGCGATCCCGCCCGCGCACCGCAGCGCCATCGAGTTCAATCCCCCACTCCCGCCCGAGTACCAGGAATTGTCCCGGAACTGGCCGCAGGGCAGCCTCAGCAAGGCCTACGCGGCTTACGAGAAGCCGTTCTGGCGCACCAAGGGATTCTCCGGGCAGGCATTGCTGGACCGGGGCCCGGTGTTCATCACCTTCGACGTGAGCCCGGATGACGACGGGCCGGGGATCCTGCTGGGGTTCGTCGACGCCCGTACCTTCGACTCACTGACCCCCGATCAACGCCGCCGCGAGACGGTGCGCTGCTTGGCCTCGGTGTTCGGCGACGAGGCCCTCGATCCGCTTGACTATGCCGACCACCGTTGGGGCACAGAGGAATTCGCACCCGGCGGTCCTACCGCCGCGGTACCGCCAGGGTCGTGGACGAAATACGGTAGGTATCTGAGAGAGCCAGTCGGGCCCATCCACTGGGCCGGCACGGAAACAGCGGATGAGTGGACCGGATACTTCGACGGCGCGGTCCGATCGGGCCAGCGCGCGGCGGCCGAGGTGTCGGCGAAATTATGAGATCCGCTGGACCGGCGCGGTGACGGATTCGAGCAGCCCCCGTAGTTGACGGTTGACCTCGTCGGGCTGTTCCAGCATCGAGCAGTGCCCGCCGGGCAACTCGACGAGACCGACAACGTTCGGCGCGGTCTTGGCTATGTGACGCGCTTGACTGATCGGGGTCAGCCGGTCGCGGCGACTGCCGATCACCAACGTGGGCACGGTCAGACCCTCTAGGTTCAGATGCCGAGATCCCACTTCCCCCACCAACATTCGCGCGCAGCCGCCGCGGCCGCCAGGTGAGGTCTGAGCGAAAAGCTCGTAGACGAGCTTGCCGACGCTGCGGTCGGCGTCGCCGCCAACTGCCATCATCGCCACCAGATACTGCGTGGGAAGCTTGACCGCGCCGGGCAGCGGGAAGCCGCCCACGACGTTGATCAGGCCGCGTCCGGCCAGCACCCGAGCCGCCGAAAGACCTGGCGGGACGGACAGCAGCTTCAGCTTCGCGAGCAGGTCGCCGGTGGTGGTGTTGATCAGCGCGACGGCGTCGGCGCGGCGCGCCACCTTGTGGCGATACCGTTGCGACCATGCGGCGATGGTCATGCCGCCCATGGAGTGCCCGGCGATCACCGCACGTTCGTGCGGCGCCAAGGTGGCATCCAGGACGCAATCGAGGTCGGAAGCAAGGGCTTTGAGGGTGTAACCACCCCGGCGCGGACTGCCGCTGCGTCCATGACCGCGATGGTCGAACGCAATCACGCGGTAGTCGGTGGACAGCTCGGCGATCTGATACGCCCACGCGCGAATGGCGCAGACGAAGCCGTGGGTCAAAACAATGGGATAACCGTCGGGCGGACCGAAAACCTCTGCGTGCAGCGGGGTCCCGTCGGCCGCGCGGACGGTCAGGCTACGGCTGGGTGGCAACACCTCAGGAGGCGGGCAAACAACTCTGCCGCGGGTGGACTTCCGAGCACTCATCGCCGCTCCCCCCATCCAAGCGGCTCCATTGCCGCCTCCAGGTTTCCGCGAGTTTACCCGCGCACGGCATGTTCAAACCGTCATTCCTCAACATGCGCCAAATAAGTACCAAAAGTCCTGGTCGGCCCGATTCTTGTGAGACCCTGACAGGCGTGTCCGGCCTGTCTCGTCGGGGTCTGTTCGCGGCCACCGCGAGCTTCGTCGGCGCGGAGATCGCCGGTTGCGCGGACCCACCGAAGCCGCCAGCACCGAACGCCGAACCGGTGTTGGTCGTCGGCGCCGGCATGGCCGGCCTCGCCGCCGCCCGACGCCTGGCCGATGCGGGCCGGCCGGTACGGCTGCTCGAGGCCCGCAACAGGATTGGCGGTCGGATCGACACCCGGCGAGATTGGGGCGTACCGCTGGAGATGGGTGCGTCGTGGGTGCACGGCGTGACGAACAATCCGCTGACCGATCTGGCGAAGACGGCAGGCATCGGGCTCGTTTCCACCGAGTATGACAAGTCGGCCCGCCTCGTGGTCGACCCGCACTTGCAGCCCATGCACTACGACCAGCAGAAATGGCGCACGTTCGTCAAGGCGGCCCGAGACGAGGTCGAGGGCGGAAGTCTGGCCGCCGCGATCGACGCCGCAGCCAAGCGGGAGGAACTGACCGACCGGGAACAGGCACAACTCGACTTCTACGTGCACACACAGATCGAAGAAGAATACGCCGCCGACGCCGACCAGCTTTCGGCCACGACGTTCGACGCAGGCACCTACACCCGCGGTGACCAAGCCGTCCTGTCCGACGGTTACAACGCGCTGCCCCGGTTACTCACCCACGGGCTCGACATTGTCTTCAACACCGCGGTGACCGCCGTTGTGCGGCGGGCGAATTCGGTCACCGTCAGCGCGGGTGGCCGCTCGTTCGACGGGTCCGCCGCCATTGTCACCGTTCCGCTGGGTGTGCTGAAGTCCGATGCCATCCGGTTCGATCCTCCGCTACCTGAGGGGCATCGGCACGCATTGCACGCCTTGGGTTTTGGTGTGCTGTCCAAGACGTACTTCCGCTTCGACCGGCGAACCTGGGACCAGGACGACGCGTTCTACCACTATCTCGGCAATAGTCAGGAATGGGCGCAGTGGTTCAGCTTGCCGGTGGGAGCGGGGCCGATCATGTTGGCGTTCAACGCCGGTCGTTTCGGCAGAACCGTGGAGGCGATGTCAGCAGTCGAGTTGATCACCGGCGCCCTGCCCACCGCCCGGCAGTTGTTCGGCGAAACCAATGCGCCGGTCGGGGTGCTCAACTCGAACTGGACGGTAGACCCGTACGCGCTGGGATCGTACTCGTTCCACGCGCCCGGTTCGGGCCTGGACGACCGACTCCGGTTGCAGGAACCCATCGGTGACCGGCTCTACTTCGCCGGTGAAGCCGTCGGCGTGGACAATCCCGCCACCGTGCACGGCGCGCTGCGCAGCGGCCAGCACGCGGCTTCGGAACTGCTGCGCCGAATACGTTGACGCTCAGTAGCATTCCAATGCGGCAACGCCGCGCCAGCTCGGCCACGTCGTCTCCCACACTCGATGAATCTTGCCGTCGCGGTAGGCCACGATCAGCACCACCTCGATTCGGGTCGAATCTTCCCCGGGGCGGGACGTGGTGATCCATACTCGGCCGGCCACCTTGTCGGCGGCTTGCACCCACGCCTGCTCGTCGTACTCGACGGCGTAGGTGATGGCGGTGGCGTACACCGCGCGGTGACTGTCGTGGAATTCGGCGAAGTCCTGCGTCAGCCCGTCGGAGTGCATCACGAAGTCGGGGTCGTAGTAACGCTCAACCAGGTCAGCGTTCTTGGCGACGACCATCCGGTCGAACATTTCTTTGAGCAACGCGACGGACATCGCAGCGATGGTAGCCGTGCCGAACCACTCACGCCGGCAGCTTGGCGGCACGGCCCAGGTTGCGGAAGCCGACAGCCGGCTTCCGGATGCCCACCACGAACGGCAACGTCTTCATTTCCAGGTTGAGCTTGGTGGACAACCGGCCCAAGGTGCTGCGCGGCGGCACCGCCGGCACGCTGGCGGTGGTCGCGAGGTCGAGATAGAAGGTCGAGGTTTCGCCGATGCCCTCGAAATGATGGACGAGCGGCTTGGACAACTGACGCATCGACTCTTCGAGGCATTCGGCCACGACGTCGGTCATCAAGACGTATTCCGGGATCGGCACCGAGTTCTTTAGCATGCGATGGACCAGGATGACGTCGAGGCCGGCGAGCTCAATGCGGCGCTTGACCTTCTGCTCGGCCACGTCTCCCACGTGCGCAACGAATTTCAGTGACAGCCTGCCCAGCTGTGCGCAGCTCGCGCAGTCACACAACGCGTCCTTCTGGAACCGCTGCTTGCGTGCGAGGAATGCTTGCCGCATCGCCGGGAGCCGTTCACAGACCGTGCGGGCATCTCCGTTGGGCGCCCAGAAGAACGCGGCGTCGCCTTCCAGCTTCGCCAGCTTGAGGCCCTTGCCCGCGTCGATGACGGCCTCGAGCAGTCCGGCCACCGCTTGCTGCGCGTGGGCCAGGTGCAGCCGGTTCCAACTCATGTAGTGGGTGTATCCGCCGATGTCCGCGATCAGCAGAACGGCGCGTCGGATCGCCATGACTTGGAGATTTTAGTGCCCTGACGCCGGCTGGTCGATTACCGTGCCAAGGTCGGCGGTCAGGCGTCGCGTCTGGCCCGGGCGGGTGGAAGGTCTAGATCAGCGGTATGGACCGCCGCTCCGAAAGAGCCCTCGAGGGCGCTGTCGGCCACGAACAACATCTCGTCGCCCGGTTGCAGCACGTCGTCGGACTGCGGGACGACGACTTTGTCACCGCGCACCACGGTGACCAATGCGGTGTTACCCGGTAAGTCCAGCGCGCCCACCCGTTGACCCACGAGTGAATTGTCTTCGGGCAGGGTCAGTTTGGTCAGAGCGGCTTGGCCCTCCCGCAAGCCCATCAGCCGGACCAGGTGGCCCACGTCGATGGCGCCTTCGATCCCGGCGACCATCGCGCCGGGGGTGGAGACGGCCACGTCGATCCCCCACGCCCTGGTGAACAGCCACTCGTTGCCGATGTCGTTGATCCTGGCCACCACCCGCGGCACTCCGAATTCGACCTTGGCCAGCAGGCCCACCACCAAGTTCGCCTTGTCATCACCGGTCGCGGCGATCATTACGTCGCAGGTGTGGGCTCCTGCCTCTTGCAGGGCTGACAATTCGCATGCGTCGGCGTTGAGCCAATCCGCGTCGGGCACCGTGTGTGGCTCGAAATTGCTGCGGTTGCGTTCGATCAACAGGACCTTGTGGCCATAATCGAGTAACTCCTGGGCGACGGACCGGCCGACTTTGCCGGCGCCGGCGATCCCGATCCGCACTTTCCGCCTCGTCACCTAGTCATCATGTCCCATTTCGGGTCATCCGGCGCGGCCAGGCGACGTCGCACGACGCGCACCGGGCTGCCCGATGCTGATTTACTGGCAGCACCTCATTGTCGATCCGGCGCTCCTCGCACGGGGCGCGCCGTCGACGACCGCTGCTTCGGATCGAACGGGAACGCATGAGCTTGGACCAGTTGTATCTGACGCTGTTGCTCGGCGGCCTGGTGCTGCTGGCCAGCATCGTCGGTACCCGGGTGGCGACCCGTGTCGGGTTCCCCAGCCTGCTGTTCTTCCTGCTCGTCGGGGTCGTGGTCGGCGAGGACGGACTCGGTCTGCAGTTCGACGACGTGGAGCTGGCCCGGAACGTGGGCACGGCCGCGTTGGCCGTCATCCTGGTCGAGGGCGGATTGACCACGCGGTTCTCCGACATCCGCGATGTGCTGGCGCCTGCGTCGGCGTTGGCGACCGTTGGGGTGGGCATCAGCACCGCGGTCACCGCCGTCGGTGCGCATTTGCTGCTGCATATCGACTGGCAGCTGGCGCTGCTGTTGGGCGCGATTGTCTCCTCCACCGATGCGGCAGCGGTGTTCTCGGTGTTGCGGGTGCTGCCGTTGCCGCGCCGGCTGGCCGGCCTGCTCGAGGCCGAATCCGGCTTCAATGATGCGCCGGCGGTGATTCTCGTGCTCATCTTCAGCGCCGTGCCGTTCGTTTTCGAACCGCGTCACGCGGCACTGAACCTGGTCTACGAGCTGCTGGGCGGGTCGGCGATTGGGCTGGCCGTCGGCTACCTGGGCAGCGTCGCGTTGCGCCACGTCGCCTTGCCGGCCTCGGGGCTGTACCCCATCGCGACGTTTGGGCTGGGCATTGTCGCGTTCGCCGCGGCCGGCAGCGTGCACGCTAGCGGCTTCATCGCCGCGTATCTGGCCGCGGTGGTTTTGGGTAACTCCGGCATGCACCACCGGTCGGCCACCCGTTCCTTCGCAGAGGGTCTGGGCTGGTTGGCGCAGATAGGGTTGTTTGTGTTGCTGGGGTTGTTGGTCGACCCGAGCGAACTAAGACACGACGTGGTTCCCGCGGTGGTCATCGGACTGGTCTTGCTGCTGATCGCGCGGCCGCTTTCGGTCATGGGAGCGCTGGTCGGCTTCCATGTCCCGTGGCGCGATCAAGTCTTTCTCTCCTGGGCCGGTCTGCGCGGCGCTGTCCCGATCGTGTTGGCGACGTTTCCGGTCGTGGCCGGAGTCCGCGACAGTTTCCGGCTGCTCAATATCGTGTTCGTGCTGGTGGTGGTGTTCACCCTGGTGCAGGGCCCCAGCCTGCGACCCATTGCGCGCCGATTGCGGTTGATCTCCAGTGAGGCGACCCGCGAGATCCAAGTGGAAGCCGCGCCTCTGGACGTGCTCGATGCGGAGTTGCTGACCATGACGGTGCAGCCGTTGTCGCGGCTGCACAACGTGACCATTCTAGAGCTGCGCCTGCCCGACCCGGCGGTGATCACGTTGATCATCCGTGACGGCCATACCTTCGTGCCGGAGCCCGACACTCGGATAGCGACCGGTGACGAGTTGCTGATCGTCACGACCAGCAAGACGCGCGCCGCGGCCGAATCGCGCCTGCGCGCGGTGAGCCGGCGCGGCAAGCTGGCGCATTGGTTCGACGAATACGGCGACGTCGAGTGATCCCGCGGCGTGGGGGTCGTCGGGCGTGGGGCATCGAATCACCAAGTTCCGCTTGTTGCGGAGGGCCCCACGCCCGACGACGTCTGTCAGAGGATGTAAAGCATCTCTTGGTAAGTGGGCAGCGGCCACAGGTCGTCGGCGACAACGCTTTCCAGCCCGTCCGCCGCGGTGCGCACCGTTTCCATCGCCGGCAGCAGGCGCTCCTGAGCGTGCTGCGCTGCCTCGAGTGCCGAATCTGCACCGGCTTCGCCCAACGCTGACTTCAGCGCCTCCAGCGCCTCGGTGAGAACGGCGAGCGGGGCCGACACTGCTTGCAGTGCAGCCAGATTCGGCTCAAGACCGGCGGCCTTCATGGTCGTGACATTCTGGGCCAGCTCCGTCTGATAGCGGATCGCGGCCGGCAATATCACCGTCATGCCCAATTCCAACGCCAACTTCGCCTCCACCGCGATGGTCAACGCGTACTGTTCGAGGCGGACCTCGTAGCGGCTGTGCAACTCGCGTTCGTTGAAGACCCCGTACTTCTCGAACAGCTCCACCGACTCCGGTTTGATCAACTCCGGTATCGCGTCCAGCGTGGTCTTCAGGTTCGGAAGGCCGCGCTCGGCCGCCTCGATCTGCCAGTTCTCGGCGTAGCCGTCGCCGTTGAACACGACTGCCCCGTGTTCGGTGATGACGTCGGTCAGCAGGGTCTGAACCGCCTCGTCGAAGTCGTGGCCGTCGGCCACCGCCTGCTCGAGGATCGTGGCCATGTGGTCGAACGAGTCGGCCATGATGGTATTGAGCACGATCATCGGCACAGCGACCGTCTGTCCGGCGCCCGGAGCCCGGAACTCGAATCTATTGCCAGTGAACGCAAAGGGACTGGTGCGGTTGCGATCGCCGGCGTCGGTCGGCAGCGGGGGCAACGTGTCGACGCCGATGATCATCGTGCCCTTGCCCTTCGACGAGGTGGCCGCCCCTTTGGCGATCTGCTCGAACACATCGGCAAGCTGCTCGCCGAGGAAGATTGAGATGATCGCCGGCGGTGCCTCATTGGCGCCCAACCGGTGGTCGTTGGTAGCCGAAGCGACCGACACCCGAAGCAGTCCAGCGAATTTGTGCACGGCCCGGATGACCGCCGCGCAGAACACCAGGAATTGCGCGTTCTCGTGCGGGGTGTCTCCCGGTACCAGCAGCGAGCCCAGCTCGGAATTGCCCACTGAAAAGTTGACGTGTTTGCCGGATCCGTTCACCCCCGCGAATGGCTTCTCGTGGAAAAGGCATTCCATGCCATGCTTCTTGGCGAGCGTCTTGAACACTGTCATCAAGAGCTGTTGGTGGTCTGACGCGATGTTGGCTCGTTCGAACATCGGCGCCACCTCGAATTGGCCGGGCGCCACCTCGTTGTGCCGAGTTTTTGCCGGGATGCCAAGTTTGAACAACTCGCGCTCGGTGTCCATCATGAAGCCCAGGACACGCTCGGGCACCGCGCCGAAGTAGTGATCGTCGAACTCCTGTCCTTTGGGCGGCTTGGCGCCGAAAAGCGTGCGGCCGGCATTGATCAGATCCGGTCGCGCCAGAAAGAAGTGCCGGTCGACCAGAAAGTACTCCTGCTCAGGACCGCAGAAGGACACCACCTTGTTGAGGTCTTTGTGGCCGAACAACCGCAGGATCCGCTCGGCGTGGATGCCCATCGCTTGCTGGCTGCGCAACAGCGGCGTCTTGTAGTCCAGCGCTTCGCCGGTCATCGAAACGAAAACCGTTGGGATGCATAACGTGTTGCCGTTCGGATTCTCCAAGATGTAAGCCGGACTGGTGACATCCCAGCCTGTGTAGCCGCGAGCCTCGAAGGTGCTGCGCAGCCCCCCAGAAGGAAAGCTGGAGGCGTCCGGCTCGCCTTGGATGAGAGTCTTCCCGGCGAACTCGGCCAGCGTCTGACCGTCCGAGATGGGCTCGAGGAAGCTGTCGTGCTTTTCCGCGGTCAGGCCGGTCATCGGGTAGAACACGTGGGCGTAGTGGGTCGCCCCCTTCTCCAGCGCCCAATCCTTCATCGCCACTGCGACAGTGTCGGCAACAGCCGGGTCCAGCTTGGCGCCCTTCTCGATGGTCGCCACGACCGACTTGTACACCGACTTGGGCAGACGTGCCTGCATCTCGGCCTTGGTGAAGACGTTCGCGGCGAATATCTCACCGGGCGTCTCTCCTGGTACAAAGCTGATAGCTGGTGGGAGGTATGCCTCGACGTTGGTGATTGCCTGAAGGCGAACCGCATTTGCGCTCAATTAAATTCCTATCGCAACGGTGGACCGACCCACCGTAGGAAGGTTCGATGGCAATTCTGTTACGGCCGCGTCAACGCTTCGAGGCAATGCCCGCGTCAGTTCGACGACGACACCG
>NZ_LZLE01000057.1 GCF_001673155.1 Mycobacterium sp. 1423905.2
CAAGGCTGGCCACGGATGCTCCCCTTCCGCGGCGCGCCGGTCGCGTCGCGGCTAAAGCCTAGCTGTTGGCCGCCCGGCCGATCCCGGGGCCGCGAGTGTGCGGCCAGCCGCACACTGGGCCACGAGGGTGCGGCCAGCCGCACGCTCGGCCCCGACGACCCGGGCGGCCAACAGCTAGGCTTTAGCCGCGACGCGACCGGCGCGCCGCGGAAGGGGAGCATCCGTGGCCAGCCTTGAGCAATCTCGCCATCTGGTCACCGAAATCCCAGGTCCCGCGTCGCTCGAGCTGACCAAGCGGCGCAACGCGGCGGTGTCGCACGCCGTCGGCATCAGCATGCCGGTTTACGTCTCGCGCGCCGGCGGCGGGATCATCGAAGACGTCGATGGCAACCGGCTGATCGACCTCGGGTCCGGCATCGCGGTGACCACCGTGGGCAACTCGGCCCCGCGCGTGGTCGACGCGGTGCGCGAGCAGGTCGAAGAGTTCACCCACACCTGCTTCATGGTCAACCCGTACGAGGAATACGTCGCGGTCGCCGAAACGCTCAACCGGATTACTCCCGGCGCGTTCGAAAAGCGTTCGGTGCTGTTCAATTCCGGCGCCGAGGCCGTCGAGAACTCGATCAAGGCGGCGCGCTCCTACACCGGCAGATCGGCCGTCGTCGCCTTCGACCACGCCTACCACGGCCGCACCAACCTGGCGATGGCCCTGACCGCCAAGTCCATGCCCTACAAGAGCGGATTCGGCCCGTTCGCCCCGGAGATCTATCGCGCGCCGCTGTCCTACCCCTACCGGGACGGCTTGATCGACAAGGAACTCGCCACCGACGGCGAGAAGGCCGCCGATCGGGCCATCACCGTGATGGACAAGCACGTCGGCGCCCAGAACCTGGCCGCGGTCATCATCGAGCCCATCCAGGGCGAAGGCGGTTTCATCGTCCCGGCCGAGGGCTTTTTGCCTGCCCTGCTGGACTGGTGTCACAAGAACGACGTGGTGTTCATCGCCGACGAGGTGCAGTCCGGTTTCGCCCGCACCGGAGCGATGTTCGCCTGCGAGCACGAGGGCATCGAACCCGACGTCATCGTCACCGCGAAGGCCATCGCCGACGGCTTTCCACTGTCCGCAGTGACCGGCCGAGCCAAGATCCTCGACGCCCCCCACTCCAGCGGGCTGGGCGGCACGTTCGGTGGCAACCCCGTTGCCTGCGCGGCGGCCCTGGCCACCATCGCGACCATCGAAGACGAAGGTTTGGTCGAGCGGGCGAAGCACCTCGAAGGGTTGATCACCGAACCGTTGCGGCGGCTGCAGGCCAGCGACGATCGCATCGGCGATGTGCGCGGCCGGGGCGCGATGATCGCGTTCGAACTGGTGAAGTCCGGAACGGCCGAGCCGGATGCCGAGCTGACCAATCAACTGGCCACCGCTGCTCATGCGGCCGGGCTCGTCATCTTGACCTGCGGCATGTTCGGCAATGTCATCCGGCTGCTGCCGCCGCTGACCATCAGCGACGAACTGCTCGGCGAAGGCTTGGAGATTCTGACCGGACTGCTGGCCGGCCTGTAACCCAACCTGGCAATCCCCTGACAGATTCCGCACGCCCGGTTCTCCCCGACCGGCGTGGGTAACCTCACACCCTTGGGATCCGCGCGGCCGTTGAGGAATAGCCGTTAGTTTCGCTAACGTTCTATAGATCAGCGTGATACGCGCAAGCAAGGCCTAGAAATTCTTCCAGTCATTAGAGGACCATTTATGTCGACTCCCACTCTCGATGAGCGGCTGGAACGCCGCATCGAAGAACTCATCGCCAACGACCCACAGTTCGCCGCCGCCGCCCCCGACCCGGCGGTCGCGCAGGCGCTCGAGCGACCCGGCATGCGACTGCCGGAGATCATTCAGACGGTGCTGGACGGTTATGCCGACCGACCGGCGCTGGCGCAGCGCGTCGTGGAGTACGTCAAGGACCCGGCGACCGGGCGCACCTCGATGGAGGTGCTGCCGCGGTTCGAGACCATCAGCTACGGCGAACTGAGCGCCCGCGTCGGGGCGCTGGGCCGCGCGTTGGCCAATGAGTCCGTGCAAGTCGGTGACCGGGTCTGCGCGCTCGGATTCAACAGCGTCGACTACGCCACCATCGACATGGCGCTGGGACAGATCGGGGCGGTGTCGGTTCCGTTGCAGACGAGCGCCGCAATCACCCAGCTGCAGCCGATCGTCGCCGAGACCCAGCCCAGCCTGATCGCTTCGAGCGTCGCGCAATTGCGGGACGCCGTCGAGCTGATCCTGGCCGGCGATCACAAGCCCGCCAAGCTGGTGGTCTTCGACTACCACCCGCAGGTCGACGACGAGCGCGAGGCAGTGGACGACGCCCGCGCGCAACTGAGCGACGCCGGAGTTGCCGTCGAGACGCTGTCCGACGTCATCGAGCGGGGCAAGGGACTGCCGGCCGCGCCGGCCGCCGCCACCGAAGACTCCGACGACGCGCTGGCGTTGCTGATCTACACCTCCGGTAGCACCGGCGCCCCCAAGGGCGCGATGTACCCGCAGAGCAATGTCGGCAAGATGTGGCGCCGGTCCAGCCGCAATTGGTTCGGGGAAAGCGCCGCGTCGATCACGCTGAACTTCATGCCGATGAGCCACGTCATGGGCCGCGGCATCCTCTACGGCACATTGGGCAACGGCGGGACCGCTTATTTCGCCGCCAAGAGCGATTTGTCCACGCTGCTCGAGGACCTCGAGTTGGTGCGGCCCACCGAACTCAACTTCGTCCCGCGGATCTGGGAGACCCTCTTCGGTGAATTCCAGCGCCAGGTCGAGCGGCGGCTCGGCGAAGCCGGCGACGCGGCCGACCGCGCGGCGATCGAGGCCGAGGTCCTGGCCGAGCAGCGCCAGTACCAGCTGGGCGGCCGGTTCATCTTCGCGATGACCGGCTCGGCGCCGACCTCACCGGAGTTGCGGACTTGGGTCGAGGCGCTGCTCGAGATGCACCTGATGGACGGCTACGGCTCCACCGAGGCAGGCATGGTGCTCTTCGACGGCGAGATCCAGCGTCCGCCCGTCATCGACTACAAGCTGGTCGACGTCCCGGACCTGGGCTACTTCGGCACCGACCGGCCGCACCCGCGCGGCGAGCTGCTGCTCAGGACCGAAAACATGTTCCCCGGCTACTACAAGCGCGCGGAAACCACCGCCAACGTCTTCGACGAGGACGGCTACTACCGCACCGGCGACGTGTTCGCCGAGATCGCGCCCGACCGGCTGGTGTACGTCGACCGCCGCAACAACGTGCTCAAGCTGGCGCAGGGCGAGTTCGTCACCCTGGCCAAGCTGGAAGCCGAGTTCGGCAACAGCCCGTTGATTCGTCAGATCTACGTCTACGGCAACAGCTCGCAGCCTTACCTGCTGGCGGTCGTCGTCCCGACCGAAGAGGCGTTGCAGCGCTGGGACGCCGACGAACTCAAGGGCAAGATCGCCGACTCGCTGCAGATCGTGGCCCGGCAGGCCAACCTGCAGTCCTACGAGGTGCCGCGCGACTTCATCATCGAGACCACGCCGTTCAGCCTGGAGAACGGTCTGCTGACCGGTATCCGCAAGCTGGCGTGGCCGAAGCTCAAGCAGCACTACGGCGAGCGGCTCGAGCAGCTCTACGCCGAGCTGGCGCAGGGACAGGCCAACGAACTGGCCGAGCTGCGGCGTAACGGCGCCGACGCGCCGGTACTGCAGACGGTCACCCGGGCCGCCGCGGCGATGTTGGGCACGGCGGCCAGTGACCTGTCGCCCGAGGCCCACTTCACCGACCTCGGTGGTGACTCGCTGTCGGCATTGACGTTCGGCAACCTGCTGCGCGAGATCTTCGACATCGACGTACCGGTGGGCGTCATCGTCAGCCCGGCCAGCGACCTGCAGGCGATCGCCAACTACATCGAGGCCGAGCGGCAGGGCACCAAGCGGCCCAGCTTCGCCGCGGTGCACGGACGCGGCGCTACCGAGGTGCACGCCAGTGACCTGACGCTGGACAAGTTCCTCGACGAGGCAACCCTGGCGGGTGCCCGCGAGCTGGCCAAGCCCAGCTCCGAGGTGCGCACGGTGCTGTTGACCGGTGCCACCGGCTTCCTGGGCCGCTACCTGGCCTTGGAGTGGCTGGAACGGATGGACCTGGTCGACGGCAAGGTCATCGCGCTGGTGCGGGCCAAGTCCGACGAGGACGCGCGGGCCCGGCTGGACCGGACCTTCGATAGCGGCGACCCCAAGCTCCTGTCGCACTACCAGGAGCTGGCTGCCGACCACCTCGAGGTCATCGCCGGCGACAAGGGCGAGGCCAACCTGGGCCTGGACCCGCAGACCTGGCAGCGGCTGGCCGACACCGTCGACCTGATCGTGGACCCGGCCGCGCTGGTCAACCACGTGCTGCCCTACAGCGAGCTGTTCGGGCCCAACGCGCTCGGGACCGCGGAGCTGATCCGCATCGCGCTGACCGGCAAGCAGAAGCCCTACACCTACGTCTCGACGATCGGTGTGGGTGACCAGATTCAGCCCGGGCAGTTCACTGAGGACGCCGACATCCGGCAGATCAGCGCGACTCGTCAGATCAACGACAACTACGCCAATGGCTACGGCAACAGCAAGTGGGCCGGCGAGGTGTTGCTGCGCGAGGCGCACGACCTGTGCGGTCTGCCGGTGGCGGTGTTCCGCTGCGACATGATCCTGGCCGACACCACCTACGCCGGGCAGCTCAACGTGCCGGACATGTTCACCCGCATGATGCTCAGCCTGGTCGCTACCGGCATCGCGCCCGGCTCGTTCTACGAGACCGACGCCGAGGGCAACCGGCAACGCGCGCACTACGACGGTCTGCCGGTCGAGTTCATTGCCGAGGCCATCTCCACGCTGGGCGCGCAGAATGTCGGTGAAGGGTTCCAGACCTACCACGTCATGAACCCCTACGACGACGGCATCGGGATGGACGAGTTCGTCGACTGGCTGATCGAGGACGGCAACGAGATTCACCGCATCCCCGATTACGGGCAGTGGCTGCAGCGGTTCGAGACATCATTGCGCGGCCTGCCGGACAAGCAGCGTCAGGCTTCACTGCTGCCGTTGCTGCACAACTACCAGCACCCGGAGAAGCCGCTGCGGGGGTCATTGGCACCGACCGACCGGTTCCGCGCCGCGGTGCAGGAGGCGAAAGTCGGTCCGGACAAGGACATTCCGCACATTTCACCGGCCA
Organism: Mycobacterium sp. 1423905.2; assembly: GCF_001673155.1. Taxonomy (GTDB): domain Bacteria; phylum Actinomycetota; class Actinomycetes; order Mycobacteriales; family Mycobacteriaceae; genus Mycobacterium. The sequence continues at coordinate 5,226 of NZ_LZLE01000057.1, forward strand.
TCATCGCCAAGTACGTCAGCAATTTGCGACTGCTGGGCCTGCTGTAAACAGCGCTAGACGCCAATCGCCAGCCCATAACGGGCTGGCGATTGGCGTTTGGGGGGCTATTCGCGATTTCGTCAAAGGCCCCGTCGTTTATCTGCAATGTAGTTAATTTTGGCTCGGGCTCGCATCTGGCGCGCGTAGCGTCCCCTGCGCAGTCGCTAATGAACCGCCCCGAGCCAGGAGAACGAACTTGTCTTATGTGAGCGCAACACCAGATGCCTTGGTCGCAGCGGCGGGCGATTTGCGTGGAATCCAAGAGGTGCTGAGGGCGGCCACCGCAGCGGTAGCGCCGTCGACGACGGGCATCGTCCCGATGGCCGGCGACGAGGTGACTGCGGCCATCACAAGATTGTTCGGCACTTTCGGCCAGGAGTTTCAGACACTCAGCGCGCAGGCGGCGCTGTTCCAGAAACAGTTCATCCAGGCCTTGGGCGCCGGAGGCGGCGCGTATGCGGCGGCCGAGGCCGCCAACGGCTCTTGGCTGCAGAACTTGGAGCAAAACGCATTGGGCTTGATCAACGCGCCCACCAACACGATTTTGGGGCGCCCGCTGATCGGTGACGGCAGCAACGGTGCGGCAGGTACGGGACAAGCCGGTGGCGCCGGCGGAATCTTGTGGGGCAACGGCGGTATCGGCGGGTCGGGGGCTGCCGGCCAAGCGGGCGGTCGCGGCGGTGACGCCGGTCTGTTCGGCAACGGCGGAGCCGGCGGTGCGGGCGGAACCGGCGCGGCCGGGGCTGCCGGCGGCGTCGGTGGAGCTGGCGGTTCTGGCGGGCTGTTGACCGGGTTCGGTGGCGCCGGCGGGGCGGGCGGCACCGGCGGCGCTGGAGCTGGCGGCATCGGCGGGGTCGGTGGGACGGGCGGTGCCGGCGGTGCCGGCCGGGCGCTGTTCGGTGGAGGCGCCGGCGCCGGTGGGGTCGGTGGCACGGGTGGCGACGGTGGTACCGGCGCGACCGGTACAGCGGGCGCCGGAGCAGTCGGCGGCCAAGGCGGTGTCGGGTTCGCCGGTGGGGCCGGCGGGGCCGGCGGAGCCGGTGGCTCCAGCTACGGGCTGATGAGCGCCGGAGGCGCAGGCGGTGCCGGCGGGACGGGTGGCACCGGCGGCCTCGGTGGGTTCGGCGGAACCGGCGTGGGCTTTAACGCCGATGGCGGCAACGGCGGCACTGGCGGAAACGGCGGCGCCGCAGGCGCGGGCGGGACTGGCGGAACCGGTGGGTTATTCGGCGGGGGTGGCCACGCGGGTGGTGCCGGCACCGGCGGGATCGGGGGCACCGGCGGCACCGGCGGCCAGGGCGACGCCGGCACGACGGGGACAACCGGCGCCGTCCCCCTCATGGGCGGGCAAGGCTGGCAAGGCGGCGCGGGCGGTCAAGGCGGTAGCGGCGGCGCCGGGATCAATGGGGTCGGTGGTGGCGCCGGCGGTCACGGCGGCACCGGCGGCGGCGGGGGTATCGGCGGTGCCGGCGGCAATGCCACCGGAACCACCACCACAGGGGCAACCGGCGGCGGGATGGGCGCCCAAGGTGGCCAAGGCGGCACCGGCGGCGCAGCGGGCGCAGCGGGTAACGGCGTCGACGGCGGCGCGGTTGGCAGCATTGGCACCGGTGGGACCGGGGGGACCGGTGGTCATGGCGGTCTGGGCGCCGCTGGCGCCAGCGGCGCCGACGGCGTCGCGCCCACCAGCGGGTACCAGGGTGGTCAAGGCGGCGCCGGCGGAGCCGGCGGCAGCGGCGGTGCCGGCATCAACGGAATGGGGGGCGGGCACGCCGGCACTGGGGGCACCGGCGGTAGCGGCGGCGCCGGCGGCAGCGGCGGCACCAACACTGGCACCACCGCCAGCGGAGCCACCGGCGGCGGCATGGGCGCCCAAGGCGGTCAAGGCGGCACCGGCGGCACCGCGGGAGCGGCGGGCAGCCGCGTCGACGGTGGAGCGGCCGGCAGTGTTGGCACCGGCGGCACCGGCGGTCACGGCGGGACTGGCGGGGCCGGTGCCACGGGCACCAACGGCAAGAACAGCGTGTTCAGCCCGACTGCCGGCAACCAGGGCGGTCAAGGTGGCGCTGGCGGGACGGGCGGCACCGCCGGTGCCGGTATCGGTGGCACGGGCGGCGGTCAAGCCGGCACCGGAGGCACCGGTGGCAGCGGCGGCACCGGCGGTAACGGCGGCACCAACACCGGCACCACGAGCGCCGGAGCGAGCGGTGGCGGCATGGGCGCCAGCGGTGGCCAAGGCGGCACTGGAGGCGCCGCCGGGGCGGCCGGTGTGCGGGTCGACGGCGGGGCGGCCGGAAGCATCGGCACCGGAGGCACCGGTGGTCACGGCGGTAACGGCGGCAACGGCGCCACCGGCGCCACCGGCATCAACGACAGTGTGACTCCGACCGCAGGGGCACAGGGCGGCCAAGGTGGCACCGGCGGCGCCGGAGGAACCAGCGGCGCCGGCATCAACGGAGTCGGCGGCGGACAGGCCGGCACCGGTGGCACCGGTGGAAACGGCGGTGCTGGCGGCAACGGCGGCACCAACACCGGCACCACCAGCACCGCAGCCACTGGCGGTGGCATGGGCGCCCAAGGTGGCCAGGGCGGCACCGGCGGCACTGCGGGGGCGGCAGGCGCCATAACTGACGGCGGGAAGGCCGGGGGCAACGGCAATGGCGGCAACGGCGGCAACGGCGGTACCGGCGGCGACGGGGCCACCGGCGCCAATGGCCTCAACGGCCTCGACCCCACCCCAGGCAACCAAGGTGGCCAAGGCGGCGCCGGCGGACAGGGCGGCACCAGCGGCGCAGGCATCAACGGCGTCGGCGGCGGGAATGCAGGAAACGGCGGCATCGGCGGGCGCGGCGGCAACGGCGGTGACGGCGGCGCCAATGCCGGCTACACCACCACCGCACCCAGTGGCGGCGGCACGGGCGTCCAAGGTGGTCAGGGCGGCACCGGCGGCACCGCAGGAGCAGCGGGCGCGCAGGTCGACGGCGGCGCGGCCGGTTTCAACGGCAGCGGCGGCACCGGCGGCACGGGCGGGGCCGGCGGCATTGGTGCTTCGGGCCTAAACGGCACGTCGGGGACCACACCTACCGAGGGCGACCAGGGCGGCGCCGGCGGCGCGGGTGGCGTCGGCGGCACGGGCGGGGCCGGCATCAATGGCATCGGCGGCGGGGCCGGCGGTCAAGGCGGCGTCGGGGGCTTCGGCGGATCCGGGGGAAAGGGCGGCATCAACACCGGCAGTACCAATTTGCCCTTCAGCGCGAACGGCGGCCAGGGCGGCACGGGCGGCATCGGCGGTGACGGTGGAGCGGCTGGCGCTGGCGGCACCATTGGTGGTGAAGGCGGAGCAGGCGGTACCGGCGGCAACGGTGGAAACGGCGGTCAAAGCGCCCTCCTGGGCGGGGGTGGCGGCGGTGGAGGTGCGGGTGGCCAAGGCGGCGCCAGCGGAGGCGGCGGGGCGACCGCTGGCCAAGGCGGCACTGGCGGTACCGGCGGCACCGGCGGACAGCTCAACGCTCCTGGCCAGAATGCACTGGCCGCCGGTGGCAGTGGCGGTGGCGGAGGAGGCGGCGGGTTGGCCGCAGGTGACACGCCCGGCATGGGCGGAGGCGGCGGTGGCGGCGGTGCGGGAGGCGGTATCGCGTTCGGCTCACTGCTGGGTGGCGGTGGCGGGGGCGGGGGCGGGGCGGGCGGCCCCGGCGGCACCGGCGGGAACGGCGGCGCCGGCGGTACCGCTATTGCCTTTGACGCGGGAAATGTCGGTGTCGGCGGGACGGGCGGTGCCGGGTCCTCGAATGGTACCGGCGGCGGAGGTGGCCAAGGTGCCGCGGCGAACGCCGTCTATCCCAACCAAGCGGGAAATGGCGCTGCGGGCAGTGACGGCAGCGCCGGTGGTACCGGCGGCGGGCCTGAGGAAACAGCGCAGGGCGGTCAGGGCGGCACCGCGGCAGGACAAGGCGGCAGTGGCGGCTTGGCGTACGAGCAATTCTTCTCCGACCACACCGGCGGTGCCGGCCAATCCAGTTAAGCCCGCACCGTCGTGTACAACCAAGAACGCCTAGGCCGGGTGGCCCAGGCGTTTTCGGTTTGGGTTGATTAGGCGTTCACGCCGTGGTGCCGGCGCCAGAACCCATGCCGCGGCTGGGGCGCCGCCGCGGGCTCGTACGGTTGCGGCCGCGGGGCGGTCAGCGCTTGCGACGAGACGTCGGTCTGATCCGTCTCGACCGGGTGGGCGTACGACTGCGAGGCCGGGGCGACCGGCTCGACGGCAGTTGCCGGGGTTACGGGCACGACGTCGCGGGCCAGTCGGACCGCCAGGCGAGACAGCACGGCGCCACCCAAGAACACGATCAGGGTGCCCAGCCCGGTGAAGTAGGCCAATTCCAGCACCGCACGCTTGCGGTCGGTGACGGCGACCGGGTCACCGACGGAACCGGTGCTCAGCAGCGGAGCGAAGGCCCGCCCGACGATGAACCAGGCGCCACCGAACGTGGCCAGCCAGCCGCCGAGCATCGCACTGGCGCGATTGGCGGAGACGATCAGCAGCAGCCCTCCGACCGCCGTGGCGACGCCGGGCAGCACTTCCAGCCAGCCGCGCGCCGCGGTCCAGTTCTGTCCCTGCGAGTAGGCGAAATCGAAGTTGGGACCCACGAACGGGATCAGCGCACCCCAGGCCCCGAGGAGGACGAGCAGTAATCCGGTCACCGCGCCGCGGGAGCGTGGCATACGCATCCGGGCGGGACGGTCTTCTGTGTGCTTCATGACGGTCGAATACCCGAGGAGACAGCGGGGTAATCGGCTGCAGCGCAACGTCGGCCATCTCTTAGGAAACCGATATCAACGCTGCTAACGCAGGTCAGAGCAAGAAGTCTGTGGCTAGAGTTAACAATGTGACAGTTGAGTCCTACCTCGCCAGCGCGAGCACCAACAGGACGATGGCGAACACCGGGAACAGGCCCTGGGTGACCGCGGCTCGCGCCTTGTCCCGCGCCGAGATCAGCAGCACGACCGCCGCTGCCGCCATGGATCCCACGCCGGCGAAGATGAGCGCGGCCCCGACGGTTTCGTGTCCGGTCGCGACGGCAGCGATGCCGATGCCGCTGATGACCGCTAGGAACAGGTTGTAGAAGCCCTGGTTGAACGCCAGAAGCTTCGTCGTCTCCGCTTCCTCGGCCGTGGTCCCGAAGGTGGCCCGCGTCCGCGGCGAAGTCCAGGTCAACGACTCCATGGTCCAGATGTAGACGTGCAAGACCGCGGCCAGTCCGGCGAATATCAACGCGGCGGTGATCATCGGGTTCTCCTATTCGAACAATCCTGGCTGCATCACTCCGGCCGGTGGGCTCATGCCCAGATGAGTCCAGGCCAGCGCGGTCGCCACCCGGCCGCGCGGGGTACGGGCGACCATACCGGCCCGGACCAGGAACGGCTCGCACACTTCCTCCACGGTCGCGGCCTCCTCCCCTACCGCAACCGCCAACGTGGACACACCGACGGGCCCGCCGCCGAAACTGCGCGTCAACGACGTCAACACCGCCCGGTCCAGCCGGTCCAGACCGAGTTCGTCGACGTCGTACACCTCGAGCGCCGCCTTGGCCACATCGCGGGTGATGATGCCGTCGGCGCGCACCTCGGCGAAGTCGCGCACCCGGCGCAGCAACCGGTTGGCGATGCGCGGCGTTCCCCGCGATCGACGGGCGATCTCGGCACCGGCCTCAGGGCCCAACTCGATGCCTAGGATCCCGGCCGAACGAGCCAGCACCCGCTCCAGCTCGGGCGGTTCGTAGAAATCCATGTGGGCGGTAAAGCCGAACCGGTCGCGCAGCGGGCCAGTCAGCGCACCTGACCGGGTGGTGGCTCCGACCAGGGTGAACGGGGCCACCTCCAACGGGATCGACGTCGCCCCCGGCCCTTTGCCGACGACCACGTCCACCCGGAAGTCCTCCATCGCCAGGTAGAGCATCTCCTCGGCGGGACGGGCGATGCGGTGAATCTCGTCGATGAACAGCACGTCGTGTTCGACGAGGTTGGACAGCATGGCGGCCAGGTCGCCGGCACGCTCCAGCGCCGGGCCCGAGGTCACCCGCAGGGAGGATCCCAGTTCGGCGGCGATGATCATCGCCAGCGACGTCTTGCCCAGACCGGGCGGGCCGGACAGCAGGATGTGATCCGGAGTGCCGCCGCGATTCTTGGCACCCTCGATCACCAGCTGCAGTTGTTCGCGCACCCGCGACTGCCCGATGAACTCGCGCAGTGATCGCGGCCGCAAGCTGACGTCGATGTCGCCCTCGCCGACCGTCAACGCCGGTGAAACATCCCGGTCCATCGGATCTTCTGAGCTCATCGGGCCTTCCCCAGCAACGACAGCGCGGCACGCAGCGCGCTGGACGTAGTGGCGGCCGGCTCACCAGCCAACACCTTGTCGGTGGCCTCCTCCGCCTGCTTGGCCGCAAACCCCAATCCCACCAGGGCTTCCACCACCGGGCCCCGCACGGCGTGACCGTTGACCGCGGGAGCTCCGGCCGCCCCCGCGCCGACCGGTCCGATCTTGTCGCGCAGTTCCAGCACCATCCGTTCGGCGCCGCGTTTGCCGATGCCCGGCACCCGGGTCAGGGCGGTGACGTCGCCGTCGGCCAGGGCTTGCCGCAGCGCCGCGGCGTCGTGCACCGCCAACGTCGCCATCGCCAGTCGCGGCCCGACGCCGGACACCGACATCAACGTCAGAAACAGGTCGCGGGTATCGGTGTCGCAGAACCCGTACAGCGTCATCGAATCCTCGCGGACGATCATCGCGGTGATCAGCCGAGCTTCGCTCCCCTGGCGCAACGTCGCCAGGGTCGACGGGGTGGCGTTGACCCGATACCCGACGCCGGCCGCCTCGATCACCACATGATCGAGCGCTATGCCGAGCACCTCCCCGCGCACCGAGGCGATCATCGAGCGGCCTTCAGCTTGCTCAGGTAGGCATGCCGCTGTTGAGCGGCCATCGCTTCGGCCTTGGCCAGCCGGGCCAGCATCGGCGCCCGCCAACAGTGGCAGATCGCCAGGGCCAGCGCGTCGGCCGCGTCGGCCGGTGTCGGTTTCGCCTGCAGCGCAAGGATTCTGGTCACCATCGCGGTCACTTGGGCCTTGTCCGCGGCGCCGTTGCCGGTGACCGCGGCCTTGACCTCGCTGGGCGTGTGAAAGTGCACGTCGATGCCGCGTCTGGCCGCTGCCAGCGCAATGACGCCGCCGGCCTGCGCGGTGCCCATCGCCGTGGAAACGTTGTGTTGGGAGAACACCCGCTCGATGGCGAGCACGTCTGGCCGATGCGTGTCCAGCCAGTGCTCGACCGCGTCGCTGATGGCCAGCAGCCGCTGGGCCAGCGCCGCCTCCGCTGGGGTGCGCACCACGTCGACATCCAGCGCCGTGATTTGTCGGCCCCGCCCGCTCTCGACCAGCGACAGGCCGCATCGCGTCAACCCCGGATCGACACCCATAACCCGCACCGCAACGCCCCTTTACCCGAACAGCTGTTCGATACAGTAGCGGCCCCGGCCGACACCGGCGGGTAGGACACGCCGCCCTCCCCCGCCTCATCGGCCTGTTAACTTGAGCCGTGCCGCTTCATCGGATCGCAGTGGCCCCCGTCGACGTCTCCGGGGCCCGCCTTGGTCTGGAACTCAACGGGCCGGCACGCAGTCCCCTGGCGCTGTCTCACCTCGCGCACCCGGCCGGGGGCGCCATGGTGCTCGGCGTGCTCGGCGCCTCGCACATCGTCACGGTCGACCACGGCGCTGGCGCGTTCTCCGAAGAGGTCTCGTGCACCGCGAGCCTCGCCAGCGGCTTGCCGGAATGCACCGAAGCCCCCGGCTACCGCTTGAACTCGACGACGACCACCCATGACGAGGCGACGTTTCGGGCCCTGGCCCACGATCTCCGTCAGCGATGCACGCAGACACCCGGGTGGCTGGGCGGTGTCTTCCCCGGAGACGACGCCGCATTGACCGCATTGTGCGCGCAACCCGACGACGCGGGCTGGCGGTGGCAGACCTGGCACCTGTATCCACGGCGCCCGCTCGGAACGGGCGGAATGGTGGTGCACACCGAAAGCCAGTGGCGGCCCGGCGATCACGCCTCGATCTGAGCCAGAATCTCGTCGGGAATGTCGGCGTTGGTGTAGACGTCTTGGACGTCGTCGCTGTCTTCGAGCGCGTCGACGAGCTTCATGACCTTCGCTGCGCCGTCGGCGTCGAGCGGAACCGTCACCGACGGCTGGAATCCCGCCTCGGCGGAGTCGTAGTCGATGCCCGCCTCCTGTAACGCGGTGCGCACCGCGACCAGATCACCCGGTTCGGAGATGATCTCGAAGCTGTCGCCGAGATCGTTGACGTCTTCGGCGCCGGCTTCGAGGACCGCGGTCAGCACGTCGTCTTCGGTCAAGCCGTTCTTCTCCAGGGTGATGACACCCTTGCGGCTGAACAGATAGGCGACCGAGCCGGGGTCGGCCATGGTCCCGCCGTTGCGGGTCATGGCAACCCTGACCTCGCTGGCCGCCCGGTTGCGGTTGTCGGTCAGGCACTCGATCAGCACGGCGACCCCGTTGGGGGCGTAGCCCTCGTAGGTGATGGTCTGCCAGTCGGCGCCGCCGGCTTCCTCACCGGCGCCGCGCTTGCGAGCCTTCTCGATGTTGTCATTCGGCACCGAGCTCTTCTTGGCCTTTTGGATGGCGTCGTAGAGCGTCGGATTGCCGGCCGGGTCACCGCCGCCGACGCGGGCCGCGACCTCGATGTTCTTGATCAGCCGGGCGAACATCTTGCCGCGGCGAGCGTCGATGACGGCCTTCTTGTGCTTGGTGGTCGCCCACTTGGAATGGCCGCTCATCGGTGTCTCGTACCCCTCTTGTTGCCGGAAAGTCGCCCAACGAGTCTACGTGGCGCCGAGTGTGGGCCTTGAGTACGGGAGGAGGCCGGATTTCGTCCCTAAGCCGCACACTCGCGCTTCAGGCGTCCCGCACGATGTCGACGAACAATTGGTGCACGCGACGGTCGCCGGTCACCTCGGGGTGGAAGGCCGTCGCCAGAACCGGCCCCTGCCGTACCGCCACGATGTGACCCGCCGCGCGGGCCAGCACTTGCACCCCTTCGCCGGTCCGCTCCACCCACGGCGCGCGGATGAACACCGCCCGCACCGGGTCGTCTAGACCGGCGAACGGGATGTCCCCCTCGAAGGAGTCGACCTGTCTGCCAAAAGCGTTGCGCCGCACGGTCATATCGATGCCGCGAAGCGGCAGCGCCGCGCGGCCCCGAGCACCGGCGTCTTCGATCTCGCTGGCCAGCAGGATCATCCCGGCGCACGCGCCGTAAGCGGGCATGCCCTCGGCGAGCCGCTCGCGCAGCGGCTCCAGCAACTCGAAGTCGGCCAGCAGATGGCTCATCGCGGTGGATTCCCCGCCCGGCAACACCAGCGCGTCCACCGCGTCCAGCTCGCTGCGCCGGCGCACCGTCGTGGACTCAGCCCCCGCCGCGTCCAGTGCCGCCAGGTGTTCTCGGGTGTCGCCTTGTAGCGCCAGGACACCTATCCGCGGGCCGCTCACTTCCCAGCCGGCTGATAGCCACGCTTGAACCGGGTCAGCCCCTCTTGCATCACCGCGGCCACCAGCTCGCCGCGCTGGGTGAAGATCTTGCCGTGGCACAAGGCGCGGCCATTGCCGGCCGACGGTGAGGACTGGTCGTAGAGCAGCCATTCGTCGGCCCGGAACGGCCGCATGAACCACATCGCGTGGTCCAGCGAGGCGACCTGCAGGTGCTCGCGCTCCTTCATGTGCGTGACCTGCGCCGAACCGAGCAGTGTCAGGTCGCTCATGTAGGCCAGCGCGCAGATGTGCAGCACGGGATCGTCGGGCAAGGGGTCACGGTGGCGAAACCACACCTGCTGCTGGGAGGCCTTGCCGGGCAGCCGCTGCAGGCGGTCACGCGGCACGATGCAGACGTCCCACTCCTCGAACTGTTTGAAGCCCGCGTCGTCGAACACCTTGATCGAGCTCAGTCCCGGCAGGCCGTCGGGCGGCGGCGCGGCCGGCATGTGGTCCTGATGCTCGATGCCGTCCTGGTGGGTCTGAAAGGACGCCGCCATGCTGAAGATGGTTTCCCCGTGCTGGATGGCGTTGACCCGCCTCGTGGCGAACGATCCGCCGTCGCGGATGCGCTCGACGATGAACACCGTGCGCTCCTTGGCGTCCCCGGGCCGGAGGAAGTAGCCGTGCAGCGAGTGCACCAGGAAGCCGGGTTCGACGGTGCGCACCGCCGACACCAGCGACTGGCCGGCCACATGGCCGCCGAAGGTGCGCTGAAAGTAGCCGGATTCCGGGCTGAAGACGCTGCCGCGGTAGATGTTGACCTCGAGTTGCTCGAGATCGAGGATCTCTTCGATCGCCACGAAGAATTCTTACCAGCCGCGGTCGGCCAGGCGGTGCGGCTGCGCGAGCTGCTCGACGTTGATGCCCACCATCGCCTCACCCAGCCCGCGCGACACCTTGGCCAGCACATCCGGGTCGTCGTAGAAGGTGGTCGCTTTGACGATGGCGGCGGCGCGCTGCGCGGGATCGCCGGACTTGAAGATGCCCGAGCCGACGAACACGCCCTCGGCGCCCAGTTGCATCATCATCGCGGCGTCGGCCGGGGTGGCGATGCCGCCCGCGGTGAACAGGGTGACCGGCAGTTTGCCGGCCCGCGCCACCTCAACGACCAATTCGTACGGCGCCCGCAATTCCTTAGCGGCGACGAACAATTCGTCCTCGGACAGCGACGTCAGGCGGCGGATCTCGCCGCCGATGGCCCGCATGTGCGTGGTGGCGTTGGAGACGTCGCCGGTGCCGGCCTCACCCTTGGAGCGAATCATCGCCGCACCCTCGCTGATGCGACGCAGCGCCTCGCCGAGGTTGGTGGCCCCGCACACGAACGGCACGGTGAACTTCCACTTGTCGATGTGGTGGGTGTAGTCGGCCGGGGTCAGCACCTCGGATTCGTCGACGTAGTCCACCCCGAGGCTCTGCAGAATTTGCGCTTCGACGAAGTGGCCGATGCGGGCCTTGGCCATCACCGGAATGGTGACCGCGTCGATAATGCCTTCGATCATGTCGGGGTCGCTCATCCGCGACACCCCGCCCTGGGCCCGGATGTCGGCGGGCACCCGCTCCAGCGCCATGACCGCGACGGCGCCGGCGCCCTCGGCGATGCGGGCTTGCTCGGGGGTGACGACGTCCATGATGACGCCGCCCTTGAGCATTTCGGCCATGCCGCGCTTGACGCGCGCGGTCCCGGTCTCGCCAGACGCCGGCTGGGCGCCATTCTGCTGGCTGTTCACTACGCTCCTTGATCTCGGGAAGTGATCTCCAGTCTAAAGGGGGACGACGGACCTCTTCTTCCGCTGCTCTCGACTGTCATCCGAAACTGCGGTGACGGCATCGAACCTGCGTACAGAGCGAGTGAATCCCCGAAATCCAGCGCTCACCGCAGACTCGACGCGCTAGACGCGGCCGAACGAGCCGGTGATCAGCGGATCGACCGAGGAACGCCCGCGTCCCGGGCCGGCGCGCCGTCGACCGCGCAATCGGCGAGCTGGTTGGCCAGCGGCAACAGTTCACCCAGCTGGACCGGATACACCAGCTCGCCGGCCCCAACCAGTCCGGCGATGTCGTCAGCATCACACCAGCGGGCGCCGTGGATGTAGCGGCGTTCCAGTTCGGTCCGCCCGTCCAGGGCCGGGGCGAACCGCCGGGTGCGGTGCACCAGGTAGAACTCCTCGCTGTCGATCACCGATCCGTTGAACTCGAAGACTTCGTCGCGTCGCCAGACAGGCCCGACGAGGTCGGCCGGGTCCACTCGCAGACCGGTCTCCTCGGCCAACTCCCGGGCGGCCGCCTCGGCCAGACGCTCACCCGGTCGCACCTCACCGCCGACGGTGAACCACCATTTCGGTGCGTTGCCGTCGGTGATGGCCGGGTCCGAACCGCAGAGCAACAACACCGCGCCGGACTCGTCGAGCAGCACGACGCGAGCCGACGTTCGGTGGTTGACCCCGTGGTGATCGCCATGAGCCAGCGCGTGCGGGCGCTCCGCGATCTCGAAGTAACTGGGTAGCGTCGCGGTGCCGCCGAGATGGAGTCGACGCACCAGCGGCCGGGCGCCCAGCGCCAGGGTGTCGCGGACGGCGTCGTTATGGAACCGCCGGGCCAGCAGCACCCGGGCTTCGGCGTCGGCCAGTTCGGCGATCAGCGCCGCCGGCAGCGACGCGGGGTCCACGATCGCCAGCGCGGCCGAAAGTTCGTTTTCGGCGTTCTCGCGCAGGTGTCGGGGCGCACGTTCGGCGACGGCGGCCAGCGCGGCCAATCGCCTGCCTTCCGGGGCGCCGCCGTAGGCGTCGGTGGCCACGGCGCGAGCGACCACCGCGCGGCGGGCCAGCGCACTGTCCAGCGCCTGCCAGGACAGGTCGTAGCGGACGTTGAGCCGGTTCAGCCGGTTGGCCGTCTGGTAGCTCCAGGCCGCGAACACCAGCAGCACCGCGATCAGCACCGCGATGGCTACGACGAGCCACAGCATCAGCTGGCCACTTCCACCTTGGCGCCCGACCCGGCGACCGTCTCGTACACCCGCATGATCTGGCTGGCCACCACCGACCAGTCGTAACGGCGAACCGCGTCGCGGCCGGCGGCCGCGTAGCGTTCCTGCAACGCCTCGCTCTGCAACACCGAGATCAACGCATCGGCCAGCGCGGCGCTGTCGTCCACGGCGACCAGACAGCCGACCTCACCGTCGCACAGCACCCGGCGGAAGGCGTCCAAATCGCTGGCCACCACCGGGGTGCCGGCGGCCATGGCTTCGACCAGGACGATGCCAAAGCTCTCGCCGCCCGTGTTGGGTGCGCAGTACACGTCGGCACTGCGCATCGCCGACGCCTTGGCCGCATCGTCGACTTGGCCCAGGAACCGCAGGTGCTTGACCCACGTGCCGGCCTCCTGACGCAGTTCGTCTTCGTCACCGCGTCCGACGATGAGCATCTGCAGGTCGGGGAAGTGCTCGACCACCTTGGGCAGGGCATCCAGCAGCACCGCCATGCCCTTGCGGGGCTCGTCGTAGCGACCCAGGAACAGCACGGTCTTACCTGGCCGCGGATACCCGTCCAGCAGCGGCGCGGAGGCCAAAGCCTCGACGTCGACCCCATTGGGAATTTCCACGGCGTCGGACCCCAGCGCTTCCATCTGCCAGCGCCGCGCCAGATCCGAGACCGCGATGCGGCCGATGATCTTCTCGTGCCAGGGCCGCAGCACCCCTTGGAAAACGGTCAGGGTCAGCGACTTGGTGGTCGACGTGTGGAAGGTCGCCACAATCGGGCCCTCGGCCACCCGCAGCGCCCACATGGACAGGCTGGGGGCGTTGGGTTCGTGCAGGTGCAGAACGTCGAAATCGCCTTGGGTCAGCCACTTTCGGACCCGCCGGTGCACGGCCGGGCTGAACTGCAGCCGCGACACCGACCCGTTGTAGGGAATCGGGATGGCGCGACCAGCGGAGACGACGAAGTCGGGCAGCGGCGTGTCCGGCGACGCGGGCGCCAGCACACTGACCTCGTGACCGCGGGAACGCATCACCTCGGCCAGCTGCAGCACATGCGACTGCACCCCACCCGGCACGTCGAGCGAGTACGGACAGACCATCCCAATTCGCATCAGGCGTTCCTCAGTTTGGCCTGCCGCTCCTCGGACAAATCGGCCAGCCACTGCGGCTGCAGCATGTGCCAGTCTTCGGGATGCGCCGCGATGTTGCGCTCGAACTCGCGCGCCAGCGCCTGGGTAATCGCCTGCACGTCACCGCTACTGGTATCCAGCGGTGCTTGCATGTTGCAGGCCCACCCGTCGCCCTCGAACCAGCAGTGTGACGGGAGCAGGGCCGCGCCGGTCGCGATCGCCAGCTTGGCCGGTCCGGCCGGCATCCGGGTGGGTTCGCCGAAGAAGTCGACCTCGACGCCGGTTCGGGTGAGGTCCCGCTCGGCCATCAACGCCACGATCCGGTTGTCCCGCAGCCGATCACACAGCACCTCGAAGGGCGGTCGGTCGCCGCCGGAATGCGGGATGACCTCGAATCCCAAGCCCTCGCGGTACTCGATGAAGCGCCGATACAGCGATTCGGGTTTGAGACGCTCGGCGACCGTGACGAAGCTGTCGTAGGTTTGCGCCAGCCACACCCCGTTCATGTCCCAGTTGCCACTGTGCGGCAACGCCAGCACCACGCCGCGGCCCGCGGCCAGCCCGGCGTTGAGGTTGTCTTGTCCACCAGTTGAGCTGTCCAGGCGCTGCGTCAGTTCGCGCAGATCCATGGTCGGCAGCCGGAACGCTTCGCGCCAATACCGCGCATAGGACGCGACCGAGGCCCGCATCAGCGAGTCCGGCACCTGGGCGGGCTGGACCCCGATGACGCGCGCCAGGTTTTTGCGCAGCTGCTCTGGTCCGCCGCGGCGCGCGGCGTAGCGCGCTCCGGCGGCGAAGACGTTGCGTGCGGCGGACTCCGGCAGCGCGCGCACCGCCATCCAGCCGGCCGCATACGACCAATCGGTGGCGGCGCCGGTGACCACTTCCCGCGGCCGCCGCCCGGGCACCCTGAGGCTCACTGACGGTGGTATCACTGCTCGCTCTTTCCTTGTATGGCAATGCGATCCACGGCTCCCGGCGAGGTCCGCACCGCGTATATCCGCTGCGCGCAGGTAATCACACTGAGCACCGCCAGTAGCCACATCCCGATGGGCAGCGCCGGCGGCCAGGCGACGAACGGGAAATCGGACACTCCGGCACCGCTGAGCACGATGATCAACCGTTCCGGACGTTCGATGAAGCCACCGTCGCCGCGTAATCCGCTGGCCTCGGCCCGGGCCTTGATGTAGGAGATCACCTGCGAGGTGACCAGGCAGATGAGGGTCGCCACCGTCAACAGCCGGTCGTGCAGGTGGAAAGCGATCCACCACAACAGTCCGCAGAACACCGCCCCGTCGCTGATTCGGTCGCAAGCCGCGTCGAGCACCGCGCCGAACCTGGTGCCGCCGCCGCGTTCTCGGGCCATGGCGCCGTCGAGCATGTCGAACAACGTGAAGAACCAGACCACACAGCCACCGATGAACAACTTGCCCATGGGGAACAGGATCAACGCGCCGGCGACCGATGCGGCGGTGCCGATGACGGTGGCGGCATCCGGAGTTAACCCGACCCACAGGGCGGCCCGCGCGACCGGCTCGGTGACGCGAGCGAACGCCGCCCGCGACAGGAAGGGCAATTTACTCATGGCTGGGCCTCATGATTGGCGGGCCCACTCCGCGGCCAGCAGTCGGCGGGTGTCGCGCAGCAGTTGCGGGATAACCTTGGAGCCCCCGACGATGGTGATGAAGTTGGCGTCCCCGCCCCAGCGCGGCACCACGTGCACGTGCAGATGTTCGGCTAGTGACCCTCCGGCCGAGGAGCCCAGGTTCAACCCGACGTTGAAGCCGTGCGGCCGTGAGACGTTCTTGATGACGCGAATCGCCTTCTGGATGAACGCCATCAGCTCGGCGCTCTCCTCCTGCGTCAGGTCTTCCAGTTCGGACAGCCGCCGGTAGGGCACCACCATCAAATGACCGGGGTTGTACGGGTAGAGGTTGAGGACGGCGTACACGAGTTCGCCGCGGGCAACCACCAATCCGTCTTCGTCGGACAACTGCGGGATGTCGGTGAACGGTTGCGCGCGGTCGGCTTCGTCGCGCTTCATCGGCGCTTCGGCCAGATAGGTCATCCGATACGGCGTCCACAGACGCTGCAGGTGATCACGCTCGCCGACACCGCGATCCAGAATCGTGTCGTCCGGGCTGTCCGCACGGCCGGCCGGATCCTGCTCGGTCACCTGCCCGCCACTTTCAGCAATTCCGCTGTCGG
Source organism: Mycobacterium sp. 1423905.2 (assembly GCF_001673155.1). Classification (GTDB taxonomy): domain Bacteria; phylum Actinomycetota; class Actinomycetes; order Mycobacteriales; family Mycobacteriaceae; genus Mycobacterium. Next base: position 21,184 of record NZ_LZLE01000057.1, read on the forward strand.
CGTGGCGTTTTCCCGGTCGGCAAGCCATTTGACGATGGTGGCGACCGCGTCGTCGCGGGGTACCCCGTTGATCTGGGTGCGGTCACCGAACCGGAAACTCACCGCACCGGCTTGCACGTCGCGGTCGCCGGCCAGCACCATGAACGGCACCTTCTGGTTGGTGTGGTTGACGATCTTCTTGGCCATCCGATCGTCGCTGGCGTCCACCTCGACTCGCACGCCGTGCGCTTTCAGTTGTGCCGCAACGTCTTCCAAATACGGGACGTGGTCGTCGGCGACGGGGATACCGACCACCTGCACCGGGGCCAGCCACGCCGGGAACGCGCCGGCGTAATGCTCGGTCAGGATTCCGAAGAACCGCTCGATGGAACCGAACAGTGCGCGGTGGATCATCACCGGCCGCTGCCGGGTGCCGTCGGCGGCGGTGTACTCCAGCTCGAAACGTTCCGGGAAGTTGAAGTCCAGCTGAATGGTCGACATCTGCCAGGTTCGGCCCAGCGCATCTTTGACCTGCACCGAGATCTTGGGTCCGTAGAACGCCGCGCCGCCGGGATCGGGGACGAGGTTCAGGCCCGATTCGGCTCCCACCTCGGCCAGCACGCTGGTGGCTTCCGCCCAGACCTCGTCGGAGCCGACGAACTTCTCCGGGTCTTTGGTGGACAGTTCCAGGTAGAAGTCGGTGAGCCCGTAGTCACCGAGCAGGTCGAGCACGAAACGCAGCAGCGACCGCAGTTCGTCGCGCATCTGCTCGCGGGTGCAGAAGATGTGCGCGTCGTCCATGGTCAAACCACGCACCCGGGTCAGGCCGTGCACGACGCCTGACTTCTCGTAGCGGTACACCGTGCCGAATTCGAAGAGCCGCAAGGGCAATTCGCGATAGGACCGCCCCCGTGCCCGATAGATCAGGCAGTGCATGGGGCAGTTCATCGGCTTGAGGTAGTAGTCCTGGCCGGGCTTGCGCACCGAGCCGTCGTCGTTGTACTCCGCGTCGATGTGCATCGGCGGGAACATGCCGTCGGCATACCAGTCCAGGTGACCGGAGGTGTGGAACAGCTGCGCCTTGGTGATGTGCGGCGTGTTGACGAACTGGTAGCCGGCCTCGGTGTGCTTGCGCCGGGAGTAGTCCTCGAGTTCCCGTCGGACGATCCCGCCTTTGGGGTGGAATACCGCTAGGCCCGAACCGATTTCGTCGGGGAAGCTGAACAAGTCCAGCTCCACCCCGAGCTTGCGGTGATCGCGACGCTGGGCTTCGGCGATCAGCTCGAGGTGGCGCTCCAGCGCCTCTTGGGACTCCCACGCCGTGCCGTAGATGCGCTGCAGGCTCGCGTTGCGCTGGTCACCACGCCAGTAGGCCGCCGAACTTCTGGTCAGCTTGAACGCCGGGATGTGTTTGGTGGTCGGGATATGCGGCCCGCGGCACAGGTCACCCCAAACCCTTTCCCGGCTACGGGGATTGAGGTTGTCGTAGGCGGTCAGCTCGTCACCGCCGACCTCCATGATCTCGGCGTCTCCGGATTTGTCGTCGACGAGCTCCAGCTTGTAGGGCTCGTCGGCCAGCTCGGCGCGCGCCTCGTCCTTGGAGCGGTACACCCGCCGCGAGAACAGTTGGCCGTCCTTGACGATCTGGCGCATGCGCTTCTCGAGCGCCTCGAGATCCTCGGGCGTGAACGGCTCGGCCACGTCGAAGTCGTAGTAGAAGCCATCGGTGATCGGTGGTCCGATGCCGAGTTTGGCGTGCGGGAACAGGTCTTGCACGGCCTGAGCCAACACGTGGGCGGTCGAATGCCGGATCACGCTGCGGCCCTCGTCGGTGTTGGCGGCCACCGGGATGACCTCGGTTTCGACCTCGGGGGCCCAATTCAAGTCGCGCAGCTTGCCCTCGGCGTCGCGTACCACCACGATGGCGTCGGGTGTGCCGCGCCGCGGTAGTCCCGCCTCACCCACCGCGGCGGCCGCGGTAGTCCCGGCAGGCACCCGGATAGGGCTTCCTGGCGTGGCGGGTGCGGGGGCACTCATGGGGTCGCGGTCTCCAACGGTTGGTGTTCAACGGATCGCGACCATGCTATCGGTGCGCAGCTCGCCGAACCCAAGCCGCCGCAGCGAGCACGGCGAGCCTAGGGCTGTCCCGGCTTGAGCCGCACGAAGAGCCCGTCGGCTTCGGTCAGCACGGTGTCGCCGTCGCACAATCGGCCGGAGACGAAGATCTTGCGACCGTCTACCTGGTCGATGCCCGCGTCGATCTGCAGTTCCTTCTCGATCGGCACGATGGCGCGGTAGTTGATCTTGAGGTAGGCCGTGCGTTGGCGCGGGCTGCCGGTGAGCACCGAGGCCGTCAGTCCGAGGACGGTGTCGAAGAGCAGTCCCAGGGCGCCACCGTGCACCGCGCCGTTTCGGCCCAGGTGGAAACGGGCGAAACGGGCGGTACCCCCGATGCGCCCGTCGGCGGTCTTCTGCGCCTTCATCGGCACCGTCAGGATGTTGCCGCGGACCGGGAGGTCCATCCGCCGTCCCGACGGCGATTGCCACTCGTCGGCGTCGAATGGGCTGAGCAGCGCCGAGACCTTTTCCAGCAGGTCGGCTGCCTCGGTGATGACCTGGTCGGGTGCGTCGACGGCGCGGGCATGGTCCTGCAGGGTGCGTACCGCGTCGATGAACCGGCCGTAGTCCGGGCCGCCCTTGGTGGTCGGTTCGGGCGGGTTGAAGCCGCCGCCGGGGTGCCGGGCCTGTTCACTGCTCACCAGGACACCGTATTTGGCGGCGGTCTACTTCTCCGCGGCGGCCGCTATGGTGTCGAACTCCTCGTCGGACAGGGTGATCTCGGCGGCGGCGACGTTCTCCTCCAGGTGCTGCACGCTCGAGGTGCCCGGGATCGGCAAGATCACCGGTGACCGCTTCAACAGCCAGGCCAGCGCCAACTGCGACGGCGACGCGTCGTGGTTCTCGGCGATCTCGTGCAGCGGACCGTCCGGGGCAGCCAGCGGGCCGGCGGCCAGCGGGAACCACGGGATGAAGCCGATGCCCTGCTCGGTGGCGGCGTCGACCAGCTCACCGCGGCACAGCAGATCGCCGAGATCGTCTCGGTGCAGAACATGTACAACCTGGCCTCGCGTGGCGCCGAGAAGCTGGTCGACG
>NZ_LZLE01000058.1 GCF_001673155.1 Mycobacterium sp. 1423905.2
CATCCAGGCCGCCGAATGGCAGCGCACAAAGACCCGATACGCGAGCCACGGACTATGCGATATGTGCGCCGCGCAGGCCGCGTGGGCGCACCAGAGCATGGGTGACAACTGGACCACGATCCAGCCTCCCTGCGGACGCTGCACCCATATCGTGGCAACGTTCCCGCACCCCACACCCTGCAGCAATTGGCGCAAGACCCTGCGCGTGCGCACTGTCCGCCGGGCGGCGTGATGGGCGTGATCAATCCTTGGACCCGTCACTACCAGGCCGCGTGGGAAAACCGTGCAGTCAACCACAATCTCCCGATGTGGGCGCGCATTTTCTCCCTCGCCTATGGCCGGCATCAGGCGAACGGGCACGCGGTGTTTGGGCGCGGCGAATTGACATGGATCCTGGGCAAGCCCCCGCAGGACGGGAAGCCCTTCGAGAAGGCGAGTCGCCAAGCCATCCATAAGGCTATTGCCGCTGCCATCAGATATGGGTTCCTCGCTGAGGACTCAGGCATGGAGTGTCTGGTCGTGCCCGGACACGCAGTCGCCGGGCCACACGGCAATCCGACAGCCCCCTGTCCGGTCCACGAGCGCAAGTATCGGGCAAGGCGGGCCAAGTTGGGTCGGGTGTCCTGACCCCGTTGTCAACCTGGAGGTTGACGTTACCGCCAACAGTGCGAAAGAACGTCAACCTCCAAGTTTACGCGAGTCAACCTCAGTTATGACATTCGACCTTTTGACCTGCGACTTTATGCGCTCCCTCTTGATTCTTTCTTAGCTGTCTAAATTAAGTGGTGCGAAGCACCTATACGGAGCCGGATGGCGAACGTCCTACAGCCCCTGTTGACGATCCCTGAAAAGTAGACCTCCACGGGTCCCGCAAGTTTGACCCACCCGATGGTCTTTTGGAGGGGTGATTTCGGTGGAGGATTGGGCCCAGATCAGGCGATTACATCGGGCCGAGGGGGTGCCGATCCGCGAAGTGGCACGCCGGCTGGGTGTCTCGCGGAACACGGTGCGAGCGGCCTTGGCCTCTGATCGACCACCGCAGTACCAACGTCCTCCGCGTGGCTCGGTGGCAGATGCCTACGAGTCGCAGATCCGGGCGCTGCTCGTGGAGTGGCCGAAGATGCCCGCGCCGGTGATCGCCGAGCGGATCAGATGGCCGCATTCGATGTCGCCGCTGAAGAAGAAGTTGCAACGTATCCGCCCCGAGTACGTAGGGATCGATCCGGTCGACCGGTTCGTCTACCGGCCCGGCGAGATCGCCCAATGCGATCTGTGGTTTCCCGAGCCGCGGATTTGTGTCGGCGAGGGCCAGCACCGCATGCTGCCTGTGTTGGTGATGGTGTTGGGGTTCTCTCGCATGATCAACGCGGTGATGCTGCCCTCACGCCAAGGCGGGGACATCTTGTCCGGCATGTGGTCGTTGATCTGCGGCTGGGGCCGAGTGCCAAAGACGCTGGTGGGACCGTGAGGCCGCGACTAACCCGCGCATTGAAGATCCCCACCATCAGCCGCTGCTGGGAGGGCCTGGCCGATCAAGCACGCGACGACAATTGGTCCCACGAGGAGTACCTCGCCGCACTGCTGCAACGCCAGCTCGCAGACCGCGAATCCGCCGGAACCGTCATGCGTATCCGCACCGCGCACTTCCCGGCGGTCAAGACATTGGAGGATTTCAACCTCGACCATCTCCCCTCTTTGCGGCGAGACGTATTGGCGCACTTGGCAACCGGAACGTTCGTACCAAAGGCCGAGAACGTCATCCTGCTTGGTCCGCCTGAGATCGGAAAAACCCACATTGCCATCGGACTCGGAGTCAAGGCTGCCCACGCCGGCTACTCGGTACTCTTCGACACCGCCAGCAACTGGATCGCCCGGCTGGCCGGGGCACATCACGCCGGTCAGCTTGAGGCCGAGCTGAAGAAGGTCCGCCGCTACAAGCTCATCATCATCGACGAGGTTGGCTACATCCCGTTCGACCAGGACGCGGCAAACCTGTTCTTTCAGCTCATCGCCTCGCGCTACGAACAGGGCTCGATCATGGTCACCTCGAACCTGCCGTTCGGCCGCTGGGGCGAAACCTTCTCCGACGACGTCGTCGCCGCAGCCATGATCGACCGCCTCGTCCATCACGCCGAAGTGCTGACCCTCACCGGCGACTCCTACCGCACCCGCACACGTCGCGAACTCCTCGGCAAGAACCGCACCAATGGCAGCTGAGCCCCACACCAGCGGTGAGTGTAGAAGCGCGCCGCATGCCCTCCTCGTGGAACATGCTGCCGGCCGCTGAATGCCAAGCTCACGATCGACCTCGAATGTTACGTCGCCGGATGGCCCACCCTGGCAGCGAATCGGCAGTCCGCTTGTATTCCACAGGCGTGGAGTTCTACAATTGTGGAGTTAACGCGGTTTGAACGCTCGAACACCAGGTGCCTGCAAGGTGTCGGGCCCGTGCAGTTTGAAGGAGGAGTGGTGACAGAGAAGACGTTTCCGCACACGCGGGGTTTGCATGATCTGGGTGGCGGCGCGTATGCGTGGCTGCACGGTCCCGGTATGGGAGGCGGCACGGCGAACGCCGGGCTGATCACCAACGGCGGCGAGTCGTTGATCGTGGACACGCTTTTCGACCTCGACCACGCGCGGGCATTCCTGGAGGCGATCGAGCCGATCACCGCGAAAGCACCGGTGAAATACGTGGTGAACACCCACAGCGACGGTGACCACATATACGGCAACCAGTTGTTCGGTGAGGATGTCGACATCATCGCCACCGAGGCGGCGGCGGCCAAGATGTTCCAGAGCACGGTGGATTTGTTTGTGGCCACGACGGTCAGCGGCGAGGAGCCGGGCAGTTATTTCGCGCCGATCAAGGCGGCCTACGGTGCCGAATTCGATTTCCGGGCCGTGCGGGTGCGCAAACCCAACGTGACGTTCTCGGGGCGCAAGACTGTGACCATCGGCGCGCTGCAGGTCGAGCTGATCGATCTCGGACCGGCCCACACCGCCGGCGACCTCATCGTCAGCGTCCCCGAACTCGACGTGGTGCTCACCGGCGACCTTTTCGGCGCGGGCATCGGCACCCCGGTGTGCTGGGACGGCCCGCTGGACCGCTGGATCGAGGCCGTGGATGTCATCCGCAAGCTCGACGCCCGCACCATCGTGTGCGGTCACGGCCCCATCCTGACCGGGGACGACCGCGAAAAGGCCTACGACTCGGTCACCGAGTACCTGCAGAACACCCTCGACGCCGCGACCCGTGCCTTCAACGAAGGCCGATCGGTGCTCGAGGCCATTGAGTACTCGCCGTACTACGGCAAGTTGCCGAACGAACTGCTGCTGCAAAACACCAGCATCGCGTTCCACCACCTCGATAAGCGATTCCCGAAACCTCAGCAGGAGGAGGGCATTTTCGCCACGGCGTTGTTGGCAGCCGAAGCGGCCCAGCTGGAGAAGTTCGGTAAGGACGAGGCGAAATGAGGGTTCCCGACAGCGCCGCGCTGGACCTCACCGGGCTACTGCCCCCTGGTGTCGAGGCACCGAACATCATCAGAATGCTGTCGCGCACCGGGGTCAACATGCGACCTTTCTGGGCATTTGGCATGGCGTTCCGCGACAATGACCAGCTCTCGGACCGGCTGCGTGAGTTGGTGATTCTGCGCGTCGCGGCGCTGACCCGCAGCACCTTCGAACGGGAGCAACACGAGCCGATGGCCCGCGCTGCCGGATGCACCGATGCCGAGGTGGTCGCCGCCCTGGACCTAGAGCGCGACTTGGACGCGGCGTTGCCGCCCGATGCTGCGGCGCTACTTCGGTTCGTCGACCAGGTCGTCGGAAGCTACGGCGACCCGGCCGCCATCGATGGGGTGCAACCGCATTTCACCGACGATCAGATCGCCACCTACACCCTGCTCATTGGGCACTACGTGATGACCGCGATGTTCCTCAAAACCACCGACGTAGCCCCGGACCCGCCGGCCGTGCCCCCGCCCGCCAACTGACCACCACGAGAACCGTTTCCGTCGAGGAGAATCATGACCGAAATTACTGTCGCCTATCGGCCCGCCCCCTCCCCCGAGCTTCCCGAGGCCAAGTGGCGCGGCTTTCACCCGGGCACCACGGTGCTAAAAGCCGGGACCACCCACACACCGGGCGGGCGGGCACTGTCGTGTGACATCCGCCTGGACCGCGATGTCGAGGTCGCTTTACGGGATGGAACCATCATCTACGTCGACGTGTTCCGGCCACTCACCGAGGACCCGGTACCGGCGATCATGGCGTGGAGCCCGTACGGCAAACAGGGCGGTTTCATCACCCTCGATACCTTCCCCAACCGCGCAGGAGTGCCTCAGGATGCAGTCTCCGGGCTGCAGAAGTGGGAAGCCCCCGATCCGGCCTACTGGTGCGCCCACGGCTATGCCGTGGTCAATCCCGACGCCCGCGGCGCCTACGAATCGCACGGCGACATCCAAGTCTTCTCACCCCAAGAAGGCCAAGACGCTGCCGACACCGTGGAGTGGATCGGCACCCAGCCCTGGTGTTCGGGCAAGGTTGCCATGGCGGGAAATTCGTGGCTCGGGGTGGGGCAGTGGCTGACCGCCGCGCAGCGACCGCCCCACCTGGCGGCGATCGCGCCCTGGGAGGGCTTCACCGACGTCTATCGCGAGTTGACCTACCTCGGCGGGATACCGCAGCCCACCTTCATCGAGGGTTTGGTCTCTCATCAGTACGGCCGCAACAAGATCGAAGACGTTCCGGCGATGATGACCAAATACCCTTTGTTCAACGAGTATTGGGACACCAAGCGCATCAACACCGAGGTGATCGACGTTCCGGCGTATGTGGTGGCCAGCTACACCAATGCGCTGCACACCCGGGGCACGCTGCGCGCCTATGCCACCCTCGACCCGGCCAAGACGTGGCTGCGCATTCACAACACCCAGGAGTGGCCTGACTTCTACGCCCATCAGGACGACCTGCGCCGCTTCTTCGATCACGTGCTCAAGGGCCTGGACAACGGGTGGGAGCAGACACCGCGCGTGCGGATGGCCATCTACGATCCTGGGCACGACGACGTGGTCGATTTGCCGCAGACCGCGTTTCCCCCACCTGCGGTCGTCGAGCGCAGCTTCTACCTCGACGCGGCGCACTCCACGATCAGCGAGCAAACCGACGGAATCGACGAATCGTCGGTGAGCTACGTCGCGGCCAGCGAATCCGCGGTGTTCGAGGCTGATTTCGGCGACCTCACCATCACCGGGCCGATGTCGCTGCGCTTGTGGGTGCAAACCGACGGCGAGGACGACATGGATCTCTACGTCGCCGTCCAGAAAACGGGTGCCGACGGCACTGTCCTGGTGCCCGACGTCTTTCCGGGCCTGTCCAGTCACGGCGCCAAAGGCCAACTGCGGGTATCCCACCGGGCCCTCGACGCCACCAGGAGCACCTCGCTGGCGCCGTACCACACCTACGACAACCCTCAGCCGCTGAAGGCCGGGGAGATCGTCGCCGTCGACATCGAGATCTGGCCGATGGCGATGCGCTGGCACGCCGGGGAGAAACTGCGCATCGTGATCGCCGGGAAGGATTTTCAGACCACGATCGGTGCCGCCGGCGAAAAGGAGACCACCACCAACCCTGGCCGCCACATCATCCACACCGGCGGACGCTACGATTCGCACCTTCGGGCACCCGTGCTCCCATCAGACTAAACCGCAGTCTGTCATCGCAGAAATGAGAGATCAGTGACATCGCCGACGCCGGGACCGGCACCACACCAACGGGGTTCTGTGGCGAAGAATCCCGGTGGTCGCCGTCCCGGCGACAGTGGGACCAAAGACGCCATCCTTGATGCGGCGCGTGATCAGTTTGGCGCCAAGGGATATCAGGCCGCCACCATCCGTGGCATCGCCGCCCAGGCCGGAGTCGACCCAGCACTCATCCGGCACTTCTACGGCAACAAGGAGCAACTGTTCGCAGCCACCCTCGATCTACCGACCTGGTTTGGAGACCATATCGAAGGGGTCTTCGACGGAGACACCGCCGGCTTGGGTGAGCGCTGCGTCCGGTCCTTCCTGAACCTGTGGGAGGACCCCGAATCCAGTGCCCCGGTGCAAGCCATGCTGCGCTCGGCCTTCGCCAGCACCGACGCCGCCGAACTGCTACGGGATTTCCTCAGCGCCCGAGTCACCCAAAAACTCGCGAGTGATCTCGCAACCGACCACCCCGATGTGCGGATCGCGTTGACCAGTTCAACTCTGCTCGGCGTCGCCATCGCCCGCTACGTCACCCATGTGGAGCCTATCGCCGACCTCGAATTGGACACGCTGGTCGCTATGCTCGCCCCCTTGATCCAGCAGATATTGACTGACCAGCTACCCGGCTCCTAGCTCGACAACTGGGTCTGGTTGAACTGAACGGTGCGTCTCACCAATCTTCGCTGCGACAGCGGGTCAACTTTAAGAGACCCGTAGAGGATCAATTTTCAGAGACCGTTGACAGCCCCAACCGTCCCTGGCTTTCTACCGAATCTGCGGGCCAATATTGACGTAGGTGATGACCTGCTCGATGCGAACGAGTCGACCTTGGCGTTTGTTGCTGTTGGCCGTGTTGGCCGCCTGAGGAAGCTGCTGGTCAGGCTGTTGACTACGTTGGGTTCGATGGACCGCTGCCAAGACTACTGCGGACGGATTGCGGACGCTCCGCGTTGAATTATTGCCGGAGAGAGAGCGCACGCTGGCTGTGCAAGGCGCAGCAGGACTCGCTATAGGGGTCACCCCCCACCCCGTTGGCGATGCTCCTGTCTGTTCAGGACGGGGCAGGTCCGCCGCCCGGACGCATGCTACGGAGTGCGCTCGCCAAGTATTTGACAAGCACTCCCTGTCGACCGGGAGTTGCTTCGCGAGTTGTGGTGAGCAGTGCGTAGAGGCCGAGCAAAAAGAAGACCGCGCTGTGGAAGGCGTCAATCTCTGGATAGGTTTCACCGCGACTACGTGCTCGTGTGATTTCTGCCGCGAGGAGCACGATAGTGGGATGGTCGGTCCATTGGTCGTCGTTCGGTCGTGTAGGTGAGAAGTACAGGCCGATTACATCTCGGAATAGTGCACTCCCCCAACGATCTTCCAGGTCGACTACGAGTCGGACAATTTCGTCGAGCACGGCGGGTAGGTCATGCGGGGCGTCGAGGAAGCTTGCGAGTTCGCTTGCGACGCGGGCTTCTTCACGGCGGATCAGTTCAAGCAG
>NZ_LZLE01000059.1 GCF_001673155.1 Mycobacterium sp. 1423905.2
CGACGTTGACCGCGTCACCCCAGACGTCGTAGAAGAAGCGGCGCGAACCCACCACGCCAGCGACCACGGGCCCGGCCGCCATGCCCACCCGCAGCGGTACGGAAAGGCCGTGCGGGTCTTTGAGTTCGGCGGCCGTGGCGACCATGTCGATGGCGAAGTCCGCCAACGCATGCAGGTGGTCGGGCCGTGGCCGCGGCACACCGCTGACGACCATGTACGAGTCGCCGCTGACCTTGATCTTCTCCAGGCCGTGCTTATCCACCAGTGCGTCGAAGGAGCCGTACAGACGATCCAAGAAGCGGACGAGGTCGGCGGGTGCGGTGCTGCTGGCCCGCTCGGTGAAGCCCACGATGTCGGCGAACAGCACCGAGGCATCGTCGTATTTGTCGGCGATAATGCGTCGTTCGGGCTCCTTGAGGCGAGCGGCGATGCTGGCGGGCAACATGTTGGCGAGCAGGGCCTCCGACCGCGCGTACTCGGCCTCCATGACCGTCTCGGCGCGTTGGGTGTCCCGCAGCGCGAACCATACGGTCACGACCACCATCAGGCAGGCGGAGAACGTCGTCACGATGAAGCTCAGGGACAGCGCCAGAGGTGACTCGACGCCGGTCGAGCGGGGAACGTGGAACTGCAGTGTGACGATCAGCACCGCACCGATGATCGCCAGCGCGACCGCGAGCCGGAAATGTTCGACGCCGAGTTGCAGCACCACCAAGCTGGCGCTGGTGATCAGGTAGAACTGCACACCCGAGCCGGTACCGATGTTCCAGCAGATCAGAAAGATCACCACGTAGGCCGAGAAGGTGAACGTCAACGGCGCGACCAGTTCACCGAAGCGATGCAGCAGTGGCACCATCGCGAAGATCACGGCGGCGATGGTGTTGATTGCCTGGATGTGCCACACCAGGGGACCTGGCCAGACGCCCAAGACGGTGAAACAGGCGCAGACCACCACGGCCATGGCGGCGGTGACGTTGAGAACCCGGGCTCGGCGGGCGGCGCTGTCGGCGTAGTGCTGTTTTGGAGCGCGGTTCTGAGCCCGCACCGCCGCTACACAGTCGGGGCGTTGGTTGAGGCCGTCCGCTTCGGTCGGTGGGGCGCCGCACTTCTTAGCCGCCACGAATTCAAGGGTAGCGGTTGAGCTCGACATTTAGCGATGCCAGCAAAAGTCCGTCGGGATCGGGGCTGCTAACCATCTGCCTGACGGCTCTGGCGACCTGCACATAGAGGTGCCCTCGGTGAGATTCGAACTCACACTGTACGGGTTTTGAATCCGTTTCCTCTGCCAGTTGGGATACGAGGGCCGGGTGCGACTTTATCCGGCTCCCTACCTTAGATGAGGCCCCGAGGTTCCTGTTCGCACCCGCCCACGACACAATGTTCGGCATGACGGGCCCCACCACTAACGCCAACGCCGCTCCGCCGCGCCGGGTCCTCATCGCTGAGGACGAAGCGCTCATCCGCATGGATCTGGCTGAAATGCTGCGAGAGGAGGGGTACGAGATAGTCGGCGAAGCCGGCGACGGCCAAGAAGCCGTCGAGCTCGCCGAACGGCATACGCCTGATCTGGTGATCATGGACGTGAAGATGCCGCGCCGCGACGGGATCGATGCGGCTTCGGAGATCGCCAGTAAACGGATCGCCCCGATCGTGGTCTTGACGGCGTTCAGCCAGCGCGACCTGGTCGAGCGGGCGCGCGACGCCGGGGCGATGGCCTATCTGGTCAAGCCCTTCACCGCCAGCGACTTGGTCCCGGCCATCGAATTGGCCGTCAGCCGCTTCAGTGAGCTCACCGCGCTGGAGCGCGAAGTGGAGACCCTGACCGACCGGCTGGAGACCCGCAAGCTCGTCGAACGCGCCAAGGGTGTCCTGCAGACCAAGCAGGGCATGACCGAGCCGGAAGCGTTCAAGTGGATTCAGCGGGCCGCGATGGACCGCCGCACCACGATGAAACGCGTCGCCGAAGTGGTGCTGGAGACCCTGGACACCTGAGCCCAGCGGCGGGCCAGCCGACAGCGCACCCTCGCGCCAAGGGAAGCGACTAGCGCGCGACGATCACCGACGAGCCGTGTCCGAACAACCCCTGGTTGGCGGTGATGCCGACCTTGGCGTTCTCCACCTGCCGGCCGGTGGCCTGCCCACGCAGCTGCCAGGTCAACTCGCAGACCTGAGCGATCGCCTGCGCCGGAATGGCTTCCCCGAAACACGCCAGCCCACCCGACGGGTTGACCGGTATGCGACCGCCGATGGCGGTCGCGCCGCTGCGCAACAGCGACTCGGCTTCACCCTTGGCGCACAGCCCCAAGTGTTCGTACCAATCCAGCTCCAGCGCGGTGGACAGGTCATACACCTCGGCCAGGCTCAAGTCCTGCGGGCCGATACCGGCCTCGGCGTAGGCGGCGTCCAGAATCTGGTCCTTGAACACCCGCTCCGGCGCAGGGACGACGGCGGTGGAATCGGTTGCGATGTCCGGCAATTCGGGCAGATGCTGCGGGTACTGGGGCGTCACAGTGCTGATCGCCCGCACCGACGGCACACCTTCGACCGACCCAAGATGCTTCTCGGCGAAGGACTTGCTCGCGACGATCAACGCGGCCGCACCGTCCGAGGTTGCGCAAATGTCAAGCAGCCGAAGGGGATCGGAGACGACCGGACTGGCCAGCACATCTTCGATGGAACTTTCCTTGCGGTACCGCGCATTTGGGTTGTTCAGCCCGTGTCTGGCGTTCTTGACCTTCACCTGCGCGAAGTCCTCGAGCGTGGCGCCGTACAAGTCCATGCGCCGCCGCGCCAGCAGCGCGAAGTAGACCGTGTTCGTCGCGCCGATCAGATGGAAACGCTGCCAGTCGGGGTCGTTCTTGCGCTCGCCGCCGACCGGGGCGAAGAACCCCTTGGGCGTCGTGTCGGCGCCGATGACCAGCGCGACGTCGCAGAACCCGGCCAAGATCTGCGCGCGGGCACTCTGCAGCGCCTGTGACCCGCTGGCGCACGCGGCATAGCTGGAGCTGACCGGAACCCCGTTCCAGCCCAGCTTCTGGGCGAACGTCGCGCCCGCCACGAACCCCGGGTAGCCGTTGCGGATGGTGTCCGCGCCGGCCACCAATTGGATCTGCCGCCAGTCCAGGCCGGCCTCGGCGAGGGCCGCTCGGGCCGCGACGACGCCGTATTCGGTGAAATCGCGGCCCCATTTGCCCCACGGGTGCATGCCCGCGCCGAGGATGTACAGCGGTTCGGGGGTGCTCATGATCAGGCGATCCTCCACGCATAGACGATCCGCTCGACGCCGTCGTCGTCAGTGAACAGCGGCATCGTCGTCAATTCCATCTCCATACCCACCTTGAGATCGGCGGCCAGCGTCCCCTCGACCACTTTGCCCAGCACGATCAGCCCCTCGTCGGCCAATTGCACCGCGGCCACGGCGAACGGCTCGAACGGATCCGGGGAGGGATACGGCGGAGGGGGCGCGTAACGGTTCTCCGTGTAGCTCCACAGCGTCCCGCGGCGCGACAACGCGACGGACTCTAGTTTGTCACCGTCGCAACCGGGATTGGGACAATTGCTCTCACTCCCTGATTGGACGGGCGGGAACACGTAAGTCCCGCATTTCGGGCACTTACTGCCGATCAGATACGGGTTGTCGGCGTCGTCGGTGGCGAACCATCCGTCGATCGCCGGCTGTTGATAGGTGACCTCGGGCACCGGGCCAGCCTATCCGCCGAAACCGCAAAACTGAAACGTGTTGCAGTTTCGCGGGCGCCCACGCAGGCGTCGTGCGTCACACCGGGTGCCTAGAGTGTGAGCCGTGAGTACTGCCGTTGCCGCCAGCGCGGATTCCGCCAAGCCCACCTTGATGTTGCTGGACGGCAATTCGCTGGCGTTCCGGGCGTTCTATGCGCTACCCGCGGAGAACTTCAAGACCCGCGGCGGGCTGACCACCAACGCGGTCTACGGCTTCACCGCCATGCTGATCAATCTGTTGCGCGACGAGGCGCCCACACACATTGCGGCGGCGTTCGACGTGTCGCGTCAGACGTTTCGCTCCGAGCGCTACCCCGAATACAAGGCCAACCGGTCCTCGACGCCCGACGAGTTCCACGGCCAGATCGACATCACCAAAGAAGTGCTCAATGCGTTGGGCATCACCGTGCTGTCCGAAGCGCGATTCGAAGCCGACGACCTCATCGCCACCTTGGCCACTCAGGGCGAGCACGAGGGATACCGCGTTCTAGTGGTCACCGGCGACCGCGACTCCCTGCAGCTGGTCTCCGATGACGTGACGGTGCTCTACCCGCGCAAAGGGGTCAGTGAACTCACCCGTTTCACCCCCGAAGCGGTCGTCGAGAAATACGGTCTGACCCCAAAGCAGTATCCCGACTTCGCCGCGCTGCGCGGCGACCCCAGCGACAACCTTCCCGGCATACCCGGGGTGGGGGAGAAGACCGCCTCCAAGTGGATCATCGAATACGGCTCTCTGCAGGCGCTGGTGGACAACGTCGATTCGGTGCGCGGCAAGGTCGGCGATGCGTTGCGTGCGCATCTGGCCAACGTGATCCGTAACCGCGATCTGACCGAACTGATCCGCGACGTGCCGCTGGCCCAGACACCGGACACGCTGCGGCTGCAGCCCTGGGACCGCGACCACATTCACCGGCTCTTCGACGACTTGGAATTCCGGGTGCTGCGCGACCGGCTGTTCGAGACGCTGGCCGCCGTCGAACCCGAAGTCGACGAGGGATTCGACGTACGCGGCGGCGCGCTGGAACCCGGCACCGTCGCGCAGTGGCTGGCCCAGCACGTCGGCGACGGGCGTCGCTCCGGCCTGACCGTGGTCGGCACCCACCTGCCGCACGGCGGGGACGCCACCGCACTGGCGATCGCCGCGGCCGACGGTGACGGCGCCTACATCGACACCACCACGTTGACTCCCGACGACGACCAGGCGCTGGCCGACTGGCTTTCCGACCCGGACAAGCCAAAGGCGCTGCACGAGGCGAAGCTGGCCATTCACGACGTCGCGGGCCGCGGCTGGACCCTCAACGGCATCACCTCCGACACCGCGTTGGCCGCGTACCTGGTCCGGCCGGGTCAGCGCAGCTTCGCCCTCGACGATCTGTCGCTGCGCTACCTGCGCCGCGAGCTGCGCGCCGAAACGCCAGAGCAGCAACAACTTTCGCTGCTCGACGACATGGAGGGAGTGGACGAGCAGGCCGTCCAAACCAGCATCCTGCGGGCTCGGGCCGTCATCGACCTGGCCGATGCGCTCGACGCCGAGCTGGCCCGCATCGACTCCACCGCACTGCTGGGTGACATGGAGCTGCCGGTGCTGCGGGCACTGGCCGACATGGAGTCCCACGGCATCGCCGTCGACCTGCCGATGCTGACCGAGCTGCAAAGCCAATTCGCCGACCAAATCCGCGACGCGGCCGAAGCCGCCTACGCCGTCATCGGCAAACAGATCAACCTCGGCTCGCCCAAGCAGTTGCAGGTGGTCCTGTTCGACGAACTCGGCATGCCGAAGACCAAGCGCACCAAAACCGGCTACACCACCGACGCCGACGCGCTGCAGTCGTTGTTCGACAAGACCGGCCACCCGTTCCTGCAGCATCTGCTCGCCCACCGCGACGTCACCCGGCTCAAGGTCACCGTCGACGGGCTGCTGAACTCGGTCGCCGGTGACGGCCGCATCCACACCACCTTCAACCAGACGATCGCGGCGACCGGGCGGCTGTCGTCCACCGAGCCGAACCTGCAGAACATCCCCATCCGTACCGACGCCGGGCGGCAGATCCGCGACGCGTTCGTAGTCGGCGACGGTTACGCGGAACTGATGACCGCCGACTACAGCCAGATCGAGATGCGGATCATGGCGCACCTGTCGCGCGACGAAGGACTGATCGAAGCGTTCAACACCGGTGAGGACCTGCACTCCTTCGTCGCATCGCGGGCGTTCGGCGTGCCGATCGAGGAGGTCACCGCCGAGCTGCGCCGCCGGGTCAAGGCGATGTCGTACGGGCTGGCCTACGGGCTGAGTGCCTACGGGCTGGCCGCGCAGCTCAACATCTCCACCGAGGAGGCGAAGGTGCAGATGGACCAGTACTTCGCGCGGTTCGGTGGAATTCGGGACTACCTGTTCGCTGTGGTCGAGCAGGCCCGCAAGGACGGTTACACCTCCACCGTCTTGGGTCGCCGGCGCTACCTTCCGGAGCTGGACAGCAGCAATCGGCAGGTGCGCGAGGCCGCCGAACGCGCGGCGCTCAACGCGCCGATCCAGGGCAGCGCGGCCGACATCATCAAGGTCGCCATGATCGAGGTCGACAAGGCGATCAAAGAGGCGGGACTGGCGTCGCGCATGCTGCTGCAGGTGCACGACGAGCTGTTGTTCGAGATCGCCCCCGGTGAGCGGGAACAGGTCGAGGCGCTGGCCCGCGACAAGATGGGAGGCGCCTACCCGTTGGATGTCCCGCTAGAGGTGTCGGTGGGTTACGGCCGTTCGTGGGACGCCGCGGCGCACTAGTTCCGGATGTGGCCGCGTGGGGGCGGCCGCCAGCGCTATCAACGTGCGTCGCGATACACCGCGCTGCAGCATCGGCAACAAGCGGTCCCCTTCGTCGCGCACGTCCTCGCGCAGCAGTTGCACAATGCGCTTCCACAATTCGTGATGCTCTGGCCACAGCACCGACTCCTCGGCGAAAGCACGCGAAAAACCAAGCGGCACAAGCGAGTCAAGTATTGCTGGCGTTGTCTGCCACCGGACACGTCGGCGGCTTGTCCTGGTGAATCCTCCATGGCCAGCGGTTCCCGGCGCCGGAGTCGCTAAACATCCAAAGGTTTTCGCCGACATAGGTTTGCCTTACTAACCCCCGGGTACTGCGAGGTGGCCCGTACAGCCTGGTGCGGGGTCCGCGGTCCAGCGTGGCCGACCCATTAAGCAATTGAATTGGGGTTTCTGATGTTTAGGCATACCGATTATTTGCAGTTCGACGTGAAGCCGGAAAAGCCCGACCCCGTGTATGCACGCAAGCTGCAAGAGCTTCTCGGCGGTGCGTTCGGGGAGATGACAGTCACCATGCAGTACCTCATGCAGGGCTGGAACTGTCGTATGAAAGGTAAATACAAGGACTTGATCATGGACGTCGCGACCGAGGAGATCGGTCACGTCGAGATGATCGCCACCATGATCGCGCGGCTGCTGGAGGGCGCTCCGGCAACCGACGCCACGCAGAACGCCCTCGGTGATCCCGTGGTGGCCGCGGTCATGGGCGGTATGGATCCGCAGCAGGCGATCGTTTCGGGCGGTGCGCCGACGCTTTCCGACAGCCAAGGGCAGTCATGGAACGGCAAGTACATTGTGGCGTCCGGAAATCTGCTCGCCGACTTCTACGCCAACGTCGCCGCCGAAGCGCAGGGCCGGGTGCAAACCGCGCGACTGTGGCACATGACCGACGACCCGGGTGTAAAGGCCATGCTGAAGTTCAACTTGGCCCGCGACACCTACCACCAGAACATGTGGCTGGCGGCGATCGAGGAACTTCAGGCCGACGGGCTGGAAGGCGTGGTGGCGCCCAACGACCTGATGGATGAGGAGTACCAGGAACACGCCAGCGAGCTGTGGCACCTGTCCGACGGACCTGACGCGGACAAGGGCCGCTGGGCGTTCGGGACCGGGCCCGACGGCAGCCATGCCATGCGATTCCGCACCGACACCACGCCGTTGGGAGACATCCAGCACGGCCCCCCGCCGGACCCGAAGCTCTATGTCACCTACGACGGCAGCTGGGGCGAACCGCGAACCCCCGCATTCGGCACCGAAAAGGGCGTTGTCGGCAAGATCAAGGATGCGTTCGACTCCGACAAGACCTAGCTTTCACGGTCGGTTTGACTGCGGCAGCCACCCGCCATACTTCTGGACTGGGGGGGAGGTATGGCGGGTCCTGCTGCGGGGGCGCGAACCGCCCGGTAAGCTGCAGACGATCTGCCAGCTGAACTGGCCGAGTTTGTCCAGCATGGATGCAGTCGAGTAGCCTCGACAGATACCCGTCGGTGCTCGATGGCGGGTCACATCAATAACTCAAGTCCCACGTCCCTACGACTCACCCTGTCCGGAGCAACCCAACAATATGCCGAGTCCCGCCGTCACCTCCCCGCAAGTAGCCGTCAACGACATTGGCTCCTCCGAGGACTTTCTCGCAGCAATAGACAAAACGATCAAGTACTTCAACGATGGCGACATCGTCGAAGGCACGATCGTCAAAGTTGACCGGGACGAGGTGCTCCTCGACATCGGCTACAAGACCGAAGGGGTCATCCCCGCCCGCGAGCTGTCCATCAAGCACGACGTCGACCCCAACGAGGTTGTGTCCGTCGGTGACGAGGTGGAAGCCCTGGTCCTCACCAAGGAGGACAAAGAAGGACGGCTCATCCTCTCCAAGAAGCGCGCGCAATACGAGCGCGCCTGGGGCACCATCGAGGCGCTCAAGGAGAAGGACGAGGCGGTCAAGGGCACGGTCATCGAGGTGGTCAAGGGTGGCCTGATCCTCGACATCGGACTGCGCGGCTTCTTGCCGGCCTCGCTGGTCGAGATGCGCCGCGTGCGCGACCTGCAGCCCTACATCGGCAAGGAAATCGAAGCCAAGATCATCGAGCTGGACAAGAACCGCAACAACGTGGTCCTGTCGCGGCGGGCCTGGCTGGAGCAGACCCAGTCCGAGGTGCGCAGCGAGTTCCTCAACCAGCTGCAAAAGGGCGCCATTCGCAAGGGTGTCGTCTCGTCCATCGTCAACTTCGGCGCCTTCGTCGACTTGGGCGGGGTGGACGGCCTGGTGCACGTCTCCGAGTTGTCCTGGAAGCACATCGACCACCCGTCCGAGGTGGTTCAGGTGGGCGACGAGGTCACCGTCGAGGTGCTCGACGTCGACATGGACCGCGAGCGGGTTTCATTGTCGCTCAAGGCGACTCAGGAAGACCCGTGGCGGCACTTCGCCCGCACCCATGCCATCGGCCAGATCGTGCCCGGCAAGGTCACCAAGCTGGTTCCGTTCGGTGCGTTCGTGCGCGTCGAAGAGGGCATCGAAGGTCTGGTGCACATCTCCGAGCTCGCCGAGCGTCACGTTGAGGTGCCCGACCAGGTGGTGGCCGTCGGCGACGACGCGATGGTCAAGGTCATCGACATCGACCTGGAACGTCGCCGAATTTCGTTGTCGCTCAAGCAGGCCAACGAGGACTACACCGACGAGTTCGACCCTGCCAAGTACGGCATGGCCGACAGTTACGACGATCAGGGCAACTACATCTTCCCCGAGGGCTTCGACGCCGAAACCAACGAGTGGATGGAAGGTTTCGACGCCCAGCGCGCCGAGTGGGAGGCCCGCTACGCCGAGGCCGAGCGCCGCCACAAGATGCATACCGCGCAGATGGAGAAGTTCGCCGCGGCCGAGGCCGCTGACCACGGTGGCGGCGGTCAGTCGTCGTCGAGCAGCTCCTCGTCGGAGAAGAGCGCCGGTGGTTCGCTGGCCAGCGACGCGCAGTTGGCCGCCCTGCGGGAAAAGCTCGCCGGCAGCGCCTAACCCGGGTCGCGAATGCTGCGCATCGGGCTCACCGGCGGCATCGGCGCCGGTAAATCGGCGCTGTCCACGACGTTTTCGCAGTGCGGCGGAATCATCGTCGACGGGGACGTGATCGCCCGCGAAGTCGTAGAGCCCGGCACCGAGGGGTTGGCCGCGCTGGTCGACGCGTTCGGCGAGGACATTCTGCGTCCCGACGGATCGTTGGATCGACCGGCGTTGGCGGCCAAAGCGTTTCGCGATGACGAAGCGCGGGCCAAGCTCAACGGTATCGTGCATCCGCTGGTGGGGAAGCGTCGCGCCGAGATCATCGCCGCGGTGGCCCAGGATGCCGTTGTCGTCGAAGACATTCCACTGCTCGTGGAATCGGGGATGGCGCCGCTGTTTCCGCTCGTGGTGATCGTGCACGCCGACGTCGAACTACGCGTCAAGCGCTTGGTCGAGCAACGCGGCATGGCCGAAGACGACGCCCGAGCCCGCATCGCCGCTCAAGCCACCGACGAGCAGCGTCGCGCCGTCGCCGACATCTGGATGGACAACTCCGGTGACCCCGAGTCGTTGGCCGAACGTGCGCGCGACGTGTGGCGGAACCGGATCCTGCCGTTCGCCCACAACCTGAGCGAGCGCCAGTATGCCCCCGCCCCAGTACGGTTGGTGCCGGCGGATCCGACGTGGCCCGATCAGGCGCGCCGCATCATCAACCGGCTGAACACCGCGTGCGGTCACCGCGCTGTGCGGATCGACCACATCGGGTCGACGGCGGTGCCCGACTTCGACGCCAAGGACGTCATCGACATTCAGATCACCGTCACATCGCTGGATGTCGCCGACGAGCTCGTCGAGCCGTTGCTTGCGGCCGGTTACCCCCGGCTTGAGCACATCGTGCAGGACGCGGCCCAGGACGACCTGCGCAGTACCGCCACGCACTACGACCACGGCGTCAATCCGGCGTTGTGGGACAAGCGACTTCACGCCTCGGCCGATCCTGGCCGGCCGACCAACGTGCACATCCGCGCCCTCAGCCGACCCAATCAAGAATTCGCGCTGCTGTTCGTCGACTGGCTCACCGCCGACCCACAGGCGCGCGCCGAGTACGCCGACGTCAAGCGGGCGGCAGCCGACGGCGCCGACGGCGACATCGTCCGCTATGTCACCGCGAAGGAACCCTGGTTCTCCGAGGCGTATCGCCGGGCCTGGGAGTGGGCGGACGCGACCGGCTGGAAGCCGTAGCTCGGTGCCGTTCGTCACCGACATCCTCGGACCCCGGCGACCCGTCACCGACGGGACGCCGCCGCTGGTGGCGGGCCGGCGGCGACGAACCAGCACCATTGACACCCATCCGGACGAAAAGCGCGGCGCGGTGGTGGATTTGCGGGCTCGCGACGCGGCGAAGTCCGCAGCGGGCAGCGTCGAGGTGCTGGGGGAAATCCGGATCAGCGCACACCTGAGCGATCAGGTCATCGACGGCATCCAGGCGACGCCACACGTCACCGGCCTGGACGCGCTGCGGGGCTCACGAGTCGGCCCGGGCTTTCGAACCAAAGTCGGCACGCTGCTAGCCGAGGAAGCGCAGCGGGCGACGCTGCTGCATCTACTGCTGGACGACTGGGTTGGTGCGGCGCTGGTGTCGGGCTACGCCACTCAGTACACCGCGATCATCTCGGGCACCGAGGAGAAGCTGCCCGCAGGTGTCGCCGATCGGATCACCGGGATCTGCGCGGGTTTCGCGCCGCAGGCGTCGTTGATCGAGTACACGCGCGAGCACGACATGATCCCTACGGGCCGCGGCCCCCAGGCGCCGCCGCTGCACGGGCTCCATCACGTGGAACCGCTTCGGGCCCAAGGCATGCGCAGGTTCCGCCGACTCGATATGTGGCCGGCAGCAACGGGTTTCGTCGGTTTCGACGCGCACTTCCGCGACTCGCATATGGACGACGACCTCGTCGAGACGATCGTGCACGAGTACACCGTCACCGGGACGGTCGATGAGTTAACGCGCACCGTCAAATCGGTCAGGGCCGAGGTACGGGTGTTGCCATGGCAGGAATGCCCGGCCGCCATCGGCAGCGCGGCGCGTATCCAGGGCATGCCGCTGGCCGAGTTACGCGACCGGGTCCGTGGTGAATTCGTCGGCACCAGCACGTGTACACATCTCAACGACACATTGCGGGCAATCGCCGATCTAGACGCCCTGCTGGAGGCTCGATGAAGCGGGCGTCAGTCGCGCAGATAACTGGAGAGTAGGCGCACGATCTCGTCTTCGACGTCGCTGACCTCCGCCGGATTCGGAGAGGTAACCAGGCGGTGCACCAGCGAGTCGATGGTCGCGACGACCACCTGCGCGTGCAATCGACTGGTGGCCCGCACCTCCGGATGCTGCTCGAGCAGCCCCGCGGCCATCGCGACGCTGAACTCCTCGAGCTCGTGCAGCCGGTCAAGGAACTGCGGTGCCCGCGGCGCCTCCTCGAACAACACCCGGTGCAGCCGGGGATTGTCCCGGTGATTGTCGATGGTCGCCCGCACGAACACCCGCAGCATCTCCTCGAGCCGCTCCGGCAGGCCACCGGACAACCGCTCGCTTAGCAGCCGGGCGCCAGCGTCCACATGGGCGTCCATCAGCGCCCGCAGCACGGCGTCCTTGTTCGGAAAGTACTGATACAGCGAGCCGATCGACACGTCGGCCCGCTCGGCGATGCGATTGGTGGTACCCGCGGTGTACCCGTACTCGGCGAAAATCTGAGCCGCCGCATCCAGGATGCGCTGCCGGGTCTCGGCGGCGCGCTCCTGTTTGGGCTGCTTGCGTTGCCGAAAGCGATCTGTCGGGGCGATCCTGCGTCTCCTGAACAAAAGCGAGTAGTCATCGGGCGTTGCTAGCAGCACAATTTGGGGTGCTTCACGTCCGAAGGAGTCAGCCGTGCGCACCGTTCACGTCGAAACTATCTTGCCGACCAACGCCGAACGCGTGTGGGCGGCGATGCTGTCCCCGGCCACATTCCTCTACGTCTGCAAGGGCCTATTCGGCTTTCCCGCGCTGGCCGGGCGCACCGAAGCGTTGCGTCTCGGCGAGCGGGGCACCGGATGGCTAGTCGCGTTTCACGTGCTGCCGGTGTACCGGCACACCATCGAGGTGGTGGAGGTCGACGAGGCGAGCGGGACGATCCGCACCCAGGAACACGGCGGTGTTCTCAAGGCGTGGAACCACACCCTGCATGTCGAACCGCTTGGGCAGGATTCCTGCCGCTACAGCGACACCGTCGACATCGATGCCGGAATCATGACCGGCGCCGTGGTCGCGGTTGCGAACGGGATCTACCGCTACCGGCAGCGGCGCTGGCAGAAACTAGTGCGCCGGCATATGACACCGCAACTGCCGCAAACCGATCCGGGCGTCGGCGATCAACGACGGACAACCCGGTAGCGCAGGTGGGCCACGCCCGGCGCCTCGAGCACCCGAACCAGTTCGAGTTCGGGCTCCCCGTAGGTGAAGCCGTCGAGCAGCCGTTCCCCCGACCCGAGAAGCACCGGGTTCACCTGCAGGTCGATCTCGTCGACGAGCCCTGCCGCAATCGCTTGCCGACCGCAGGAGGCGCCACCGGCAATGGAGATGGGCCGGTCGCCGGCAACGGCCTGCGCCTGAGCATAGGCAGACCTGATGCCGTCGGTGACGAAGTGAAACGTGGTGCCGCCCTCCATCGTGATCGGGTCACGCGCATGGTGAGTGAGCACGAAGACCGGACACCGGTAGGGCGGCACGTCACCCCACCATCCTCGCCAGTCCGAATCGCCCCACTCACCACGGACCGGACCGAACATGTTGCGCCCCATGATCGTTGCCCCCATCCCGTCCATCATGTCCGACACCACCTGCCGGTTGACCGGATGATTTTTGGCGGGGCCGAGGTGCCACTCGTGCAGGGCGCGGCCGCCGACGCCGAGCGGCTCATCGAGGCTTTGGTGCGGGCCCGCGACGTAGCCGTCCGCTGAAATCGACATCGACAGATTCGTTTTGTTCACGACCGGTTAGACCGCGCCGCCCGGACGAATTCATCGGGCAGACCCAGCTATCCCATCCCACGCCAGGTCAGTTGCATGCCGTCAGTGGCCAGCCAGCGATTCAGGTCATAGCCGTTACGGGCCAGCCCGTCGACGGCGGCGGTGGCCCGGTGCAGCGCCCGCTCGGCGACATCGACGGTCAGTAGGCCATGGCGGACGGCCTCCAAGAGTTCGTCCACGTCGACCAGAGCGACGTCGCGTCCGGTGCGCACCTCGATGTCCACGTAGTGATCCTCGGCGTGCCACACCGCGGTGCCGGGAGTGAACTCACCGATGTCGAGGTAGAAGTCCTGGTCGCGCTCATATCCCGCATTGAAGTGGAACACCGTGGCGCGCAGGCCTAATGACGGCAGCAGCCAGGACTCGAGGTAGTGGAATTGCGCGCGGCCCGGCGTGGGCCGGGCCAGGTACAGCCCCCACGGTCGGACGACATATTCGTCGACGGCCCGCACGATGCCCTTCGGATCGGTGTTCGTGCGGGAGACCACATCGAATGTTTCGCGTTTCGGGGGATGAATAGGCCCACTCTAACGGCCGGGCGACGGTTTGGATGCCGGCCATTGGCTGGGCCGCTCTTGAGTGAGAATGAGAATTAATCTCTTCAGCACACCTCCGAGGCAGCGCCGAACAGATCTAGGCAACCCCGCCTAGCGACGCAACCGGATCTTCCACCTGACGAAGGTCGCGTAGAACAGCGACAGGGCACCCAGCATGCCCATGTCGATGAGCCAACCCTTCGACGTGTGCTCCCAGAACCGGTCTTGGGACACCAGCGAACCGGGCACCAGATGCCGCAGATCCACCGTCGACGCCGCTGCGGCGTACCCCCACCGCGCCGGCATCGAAAACGACAGCTGATCCAAACCGAGCCGGCCGGTAACCGGCACCATCCCGCCGCACAACACCAGCTGTGCCATGACCGTCACCACGAACAACGGCATGATTTGTTCGCTGGAGCGCACCAGCGACGAAATGGCCAGGCCGAGGATCGCCGAGGCGACACAGGTGGCCGCGACGGTGAAGAACAATTCCACCGATGCCCCGGTCGTCGAATGGCCCAGCAGTACGGCGCCGCGTGTCGGTGTGCTCTTGCCGATCACCACGATGGCGGTGACGATCGCCGACTGCACGATGGCGAAACCGCAGAACACCGCGGTTTTCGCGAGCAGGTAGGCGGTAGTGGACAACCCGACGGCTTGCTCGCGCTGGAAGATGGCCCGTTCGCCGACCAGGTCGCGGATGGTCAGCGCCGTCCCCATGAATGCCGCCGCGGGCAGCAGCAGGGCCAGTATCTGGGCGGCTTCGTCGGGCGTCCCGGCATTGGGGCCGGGGGCATGAAACCCGTTGCTGCCGGGCACCGTCAGCGAAAGAGAACCGAGGATGAACGGCAGCAGCGCCAGGAAGACGAAGTACGCACGGTCGGCGATCACCAGGCGGACCTGCCGTCGTGCCACCGTCGAGATCTGGCGGCGCACGCTGGTGTGCACCGGTTCCCCGAGTTCGCCGGGCTCCTCGTCGCGCACCAGCGCGGGCTTCTGCGGTCGCTTCTCAGCCTCGCTTTGGGCGACGAACCGCCGGTTGGCCTCCTCGGGGTCGGCGCCCACCTTGGTGAAGATCTTCGCCCAGTTGGTGGTGCCCATGGCATCACCGATCTGGTCGGGCGTGCCGCAGTAAGCGGTCTTCCCGCCCGGGGCCACCAACAGCAGCTGATCGCAGGTGTCGAGGTACGAGAGCATGTGCGTCACTACGATCACCACGCGGCCCGCGTCCGCCAGCTGCCGCAGCATCATCATGACCTGGTAGTCCAGCGCCGGGTCCAGTCCTGAGGTCGGCTCGTCGAGGATCAACAGCGATGGCCCGGTGAGCAATTCGAGCGCCACCGAGGCGCGTTTGCGCTGACCACCGGACAGCTTGTCGACGCGGGTGTCGGCGTGCTTGGTCAGGTCGAGTTCTTCGAGCACCCGGGTTACCACCCTGGCCCGGTCGGCCTTGGAGGTGTCGGGCGGCAACCGCAACTCGGCGGCATAGCCCAGAGCTTGGTTCACCGTCAGCTGCCGGTGCACCACGTCGTCCTGCGGGACGATGCCAATCCGGCTGCGCAGTGAGGCGTACTCGGAGTGGATGTCGTGGCCTTCGAAGCTGACCGACCCGGAGGTGGGGCGGGCGTACCCGGCGATCAGCCGGGCCAGGGTGCTCTTACCGGCGCCCGAACCGCCGATGACCGCGGTCAGGGTGCCTGGCCGGGCGGTCAGCGAGATGTTGTCCAGCAGTTGTTTGCCGTTGTCCACAACGTATTTGACGTTGCGCACCTCGAGACCGCCGGTGCGCGTGGCGGATTCGCGGCGGGGCACCAGGGTGCCCTTGCTGAAGACGAGGTCGACGTTGCCGATGGTGACGACGTCGCCGTCGCTCAAGATGGCTGAGCCGACCCGCGTCCCGTTGACGAACGTGCCGTTGATGCTGCGGTCCTGGATCTCGGTGCCCAACGGCGTGGTCTGCAGGACCGCATGCTGGCGGGAGGCCAACACGTCGGAAACGACGATGTCGTTGTCGGCGGCCCGACCGATGGTGGCGGTGCCGGTCGTCTTCGCCGCTCCGGCGGACCGCTGGGTGAGGATTTTCACAAAGCGGGTCGCCAAGTTGGACACGTCGGCCGACTTGGCGTCGATCACAGTGAATTCAGCCGGCGGCGTCTCCACATTGACGCTGGTGACCTCTTCCGGAGGGGGCGCCGGTCGGGCAGGCGCGGGCGGCCGTTGCGGACGCCGCGGCGGCGGCGCAGGCGGCGGTTTGGGGCGTCCCGGCGGAGGGCCGGTGTGTGGTCGCGGTGCAGGTGGTGGCGGGGGCGGCGGTGGCGGCGTCACCGACCAGGCCAGCGTCGGCGGCCCGCTGTCGTGCATCGACCTGGGTTTGACGCCGGGCGGTCGGCTGGCCTGTCCACGCTGCGGTCCGATCTGAAAGGTCAGCCGCGGACCGGCCGGGTTGCCGACGTGAATGCTTTGCCCGTCGTGGATGTCGACGACGGGCATGCGGTAGCCGTTGACGTAGGTCCCGTTCAGGGAGCCATTGTCGATGGCCAGCCAGCGGCCCTGGTCGAAGCGAAGTATCAAGTGCGCGCGAGAGATGCGCGGATCCGGTATGCGCAGGTCGGCATGTAGGTCACGTCCGATGACCACCTCGTAACCGGCCTCGAAAGAGACTTGGGACCCGTTATGTCGGATGGTCAGCGCGGGCGGGGCTGGTCGACTCACGACAACTAGTATCGGCGGAGTTTCTGAGTGTGCTCTGTGTGACGCACCTGTGACGCGGCTTTGTTTCGGTTCGGCCACCTCATAGCTGCTACATAGCTGGAGCAGAACTATGGCCGGAGATCTTGCGGCATGATTTCAAGTTGGGGAATGTCTGTACGGCCGAGCAGGCAGCTCTGAGACTCGGCGTACCCAGACGAACGGGGCGGCGCTACCGCCCGGCGCAACGCTCAAGGTGCACCGCAACCAATAGGTCGTAACGAGGCTTGCAGCGCGAAGGGAGGGGAGCGGTATGGACGACCAGTCCGGCGGCACTCGACGTCTCAATTCCGGACGGCGGTTGTTGAGCAACCCGCGTCTGGCCCGAGCGGCGCTGCGCGCGGGCTTCCAGTCCTTGCCGTCGGCCACCGTCGCGCACTTCTTGCGCCGGGTTCCGCCGGTGGACTCCGCGCCCAACGCCGAGATTTCGCCCGTTCCGGTCAGCCCTGCCCGCGTCGAGCGTGACGCCAGTACGCCGCGGCTGGAAATGGATCGGGGCGCCTGCTTCGCCGGATACACGATCCTGCGTCGGCTGGGCGCCGGCGGAATGGCCGAGGTCTACCTGGCGTTGCATCCGCGATTGCCGCGCCGCGACGTCATCAAGGTCTTGGCCGAGGCGATCACCGCCGACAGCGAATTCCGCGAGCGGTTCAACCGGGAGGCCGATCTGGCCGCGACGCTGTGGCACCCGCACATCGTCGGTGTTCACGATCGCGGTGAATTCAATGGTCAGCTCTGGATCTCCATGGACTACGTGGAGGGCACCGACGCCTCGCGGCTGGTCAAGGAGCGGTATCCCGACGGCATGCCGACCGACGAGGTGTGCGCGATCCTGACCGCGGTGGCCGGTGCGCTCGACTACGCCCATGACCGCGGGCTGCTGCACCGCGACGTCAAACCCGCCAACATTCTGCTCACCCACGTCGACGACGACGATCGTCGAATCCTGCTGGCCGACTTCGGGGTAGCCCGGCACCTCGGGGACATCAGCGGCATCACGCAAACCAACGTCGCCGTGGGCACCGTCGCTTACGCCGCACCCGAACAGTTGGCGGGATCCAACATCGACGGCCGCGCCGATCAATACGCGTTGGCGGCCACCGCTTTCCACTTGCTCACCGGCGCCCCGCCGTTCCAACACCCCAACCCGATCGCGGTGATCAGCCAGCACCTGCACGACGACCCGCCGCGGCTCAGCGACCACCGCCCCGAGTTGGCGCATCTCGACGACATCTTCTTCCGGGCCCTGGCGAAGAACCCCGAAGACAGATTCGAGCGGTGTCGAGCGTTTTCGGCCGCGATTCGCGAGCAGCTGGCCAGTGTTGCCGAGGACCTCGGCGACACCGAAACCGAGGCCGACGAACCGGCCCAGCATCGCGGCGTGCTCAGAGCGCTGCGGCACAAGTTCTCGGCCCGCACCCGGGTGGCCGCCGCGCTGGTGTGTGCGGTGCTGATCGCGGTGGCCGCGACGTGGTCGACCCTCTACACCATTCAGACCGATCCGACGCAGCCCAAGCCGGCGCTGGCCGCCCGCCCCGGCGATCCCGCCGCGAGTGCGGCCACGCCCGTCGCCGGACCGCCCGCCCGAGTCCTCGACGGCACCTACCGGTTGAACTATGACCGGTCCAAGCGCACCACCAATGGGCTGCCGATCCGCCACGACGGCGTCGACGTCAACTGGTGGGCGTTCCACTCGGTCTGCACCACCAACGGGTGCGCGGCCAGCGGTGTGCAACTCGACGACACCAACCACCAGGTGGCCAGCACCGCCGACGGCGGTCAAACCGACGCCTTGCGCTTCATCGCCGGGTATTGGCAAGGCACCCCGCAGCAGGCGCGGGTGGGCTGTAAGCAGCCGAACGGGCCGGTGCGCGCCACCCAGCAGGAGACGGTCGCCTGGTCGCTGGCGGCCCAGCCCGACGGCACGCTGCGCGGCGTGGAGACCGAAACAGTGCTCAGCAACGAATGCGGCGCCCAGGGCGCGGTGCTGCGGGTGCCCGTGGTCGCCACCCGGGTCGGCGACGTGCCGGCGGGGGTGAAGCTGGCCGATCCCGCCCAGACGCTCAGCGCCCCCACCTCGCCGGCCCGCAAGCCCTCACCGCCGGTTCTCGGCGGGGTGTGCAGCGACGTCGACAAGCTGGGATACGACCAGACCAGCAACGAACAGGTGGTCTGCGAAGGCAACACGTGGGACAAGGCGCCGATCACCACCGGCGTACACGCTGCAGGCGCATCGTGCGACAAGCCCGACATTCCGGTGTTCGCCATGTCCGCCTCCAACGACGGTTACCTGATCGAATGCGATCCGGTAACCCGGATGTGGACTCGGCACCACTAGCTTTCTCCTCGCCCGCGACGGGGGTTGTTACAGCGACCAGCGTTACCGCGCGGAACAAAGCTTGTCGGTGCCTGGTTCTACCCTGGTGTTATGGCTTTTGCCACCGAACATCCGGTAATTGCGCATTCGGAGTACCGCGCGGTCGAGGCGGTCGTGCGTACCGGTCGCCCTTTCGAGGTCGTCAGCCCGTACCCGCCCGCCGGCGACCAGCCCGCCGCCATCGACGAGCTGGAGCGGCGTATTCGCGCGGGGGAGCGCGACGTCGTGCTGCTCGGCGCCACCGGCACCGGAAAATCCGCGACCACCGCCTGGCTGATCGAGCGTCTGCAACGCCCCACCCTGGTGATGGCGCCCAACAAGACGCTGGCCGCCCAGCTGGCGAACGAACTGCGGGAAATGTTGCCGCATAACGCCGTCGAGTACTTCGTGTCGTACTACGACTACTACCAACCCGAGGCGTACATCGCGCAAACCGACACCTACATCGAGAAAGACAGCTCGATCAACGACGACGTCGAACGGTTGCGCCACTCGGCGACCTCGTCGTTGCTGTCGCGCCGGGACGTGGTGGTGGTGGCTTCGGTGTCCTGCATTTACGGCCTCGGTACCCCGCAGTCCTACCTGGACCGGTCGGTCGAGTTGCAGGTCGGCATGGAGGTGCCGCGGGACGGGCTGCTGCGGCTGCTGGTCGACGTGCAGTACACGCGCAACGACATGTCGTTCACCCGCGGATCGTTCCGGGTGCGCGGGGACACCGTGGAGATCATTCCGTCCTACGAGGAACTGGCGGTACGGATCGAGTTCTTCGGCGACGAGATCGAGGCGCTGTACTACCTGCATCCGCTGACCGGAGAGGTGATCCGGCAGGTCGACTCGCTGCGCATCTTCCCGGCCACCCACTATGTGGCCGGTCCCGAACGGATGGCGCAGGCGATCACCTCCATCGAGCAAGAACTCGCCGAGCGGCTCGCCGAGCTGGAGTCGCAGGGCAAGCTGCTCGAGGCCCAGCGGCTGCGGATGCGCACCAACTACGACATCGAGATGATGCGCCAAGTCGGCTTCTGCTCGGGCATCGAGAACTACTCGCGGCACATTGACGGCCGCGGGCCGGGTTCGCCGCCGGCGACGCTCCTCGACTACTTCCCAGAGGACTTCCTGCTGGTCATCGACGAGTCGCACGTGACCGTGCCGCAGATCGGCGGCATGTACGAAGGCGACATGTCGCGCAAGCGCAACCTCGTCGAATACGGTTTCCGGCTGCCCTCCGCGGTGGACAACCGTCCGCTCACCTGGGAGGAGTTCGCCGACCGGATCGGGCAGACGGTGTACTTGTCGGCCACCCCCGGCCCGTATGAGCTCAGCCAATCCGCCGGTGAATTCGTCGAACAGGTGATTCGTCCCACCGGGCTGGTCGACCCGAAGGTCGTCGTCAAGCCGACCAAGGGCCAGATCGACGACTTGATCGGCGAGATCCGCAAGCGCACCGAGGCCGACGAGCGGGTCCTGGTGACCACGTTGACCAAGAAAATGGCCGAGGACCTCACCGACTACCTGCTCGAAATGGGAATCCGGGTGCGCTACCTGCACTCCGAGGTCGACACGCTGCGCCGGGTCGAGTTACTGCGGCAGCTGCGGTTGGGCGACTACGACGTGCTGGTTGGAATCAACCTGCTGCGTGAGGGACTCGACCTGCCCGAGGTGTCACTGGTGGCCATCCTCGACGCCGACAAGGAAGGGTTCCTGCGGTCTACTCGTAGCCTGATCCAGACCATCGGCCGGGCCGCCCGCAACGTCTCCGGTGAAGTGCACATGTACGCCGACAGCATCACCGACTCGATGCGAGAAGCCATCGACGAGACCGAGCGGCGCCGCGCCAAGCAGATCGCCTACAACGAGGCGCATGGCATCGACCCTCAGCCGCTGCGCAAGAAGATCGCCGACATCCTCGACCAGGTGTATCGCGAGGCCGACGACACCGACGTCGAAATCGGCGGGTCCGGCCGCAACGCCTCCCGCGGTCGGCGCGCCCCCGGCGAACCCGGTCGCGCGGTCAGCGCCGGCGTGATCGAGGGACGCGACACCGCCAGCATGCCGCGCGCTGAACTGGCCGACCTGATCAAGGACCTGACCGAGCAGATGATGGCGGCCGCACGTGACCTGCAATTCGAGTTGGCGGCCCGCTTCCGCGACGAAATCGCTGATCTGAAGAAGGAACTGCGTGGAATGGACGCAGCCGGTCTGAAGTGACGGAGACAGAAAGCCGGACCGGTAGTTGGCGTGAGCTGCTCGGGCGATATCTGGGCACTGCCACCGTGCTGGCCGGTGGTGTCGGTCTGTACGCGACCAACGAGTTCCTGACCGTCAGTCTGCTGCCCAGCGCGATCGCCGAAATCGGCGGCGCCCGGCTGTATGCCTGGGTGGTCACCCTCTACCTCGTAGGCTCCGTCGTGGCGGCAACCACCGTCAACACGGTGCTGCTGCGCTACGGCGCCCGTCGGTCTTTGCTGTTGGGGTTGCTGGTGTTCGGCAGCGCCAGTGTCGTCTGCGCTTCGGCGCCGAACATGGAGGTGTTGGTCGCCGGCCGTACCTTGCAGGGGGTGGCCGGCGGGCTGCTGGCCGGCCTGGGTTACGCGCTGATCAACTCCGCGCTGCCGAAGTCGCTCTGGACACGCGCCTCGGCGCTGGTATCGGCGATGTGGGGCGTCGCAACCGTGCTCGGACCCGCCGCGGGTGGTCTCTTCGCACAATTCGGGCTGTGGCGGTGGGCATTTGGCGCCATGGCAGTCCTGCCGGCGCTGATGGCGATCATGGTGCCGCTCGCCCTGCCCGCCGGCCCGTCGCGGCGCGCTGGGCCAGCGGCTACAGCTTCGGCGACCACCACCGCCGGGGTGCCGGTGTGGACGCTGCTCTTGATGGGCGCCGCGGCGTTGGCGGTCAGCGTTGCGCAGCTTCCGCGCAACGTCGTGGCGACCGCAGGATTGCTTGCAGCGAGCTTGCTGTTGGTCGCGGCAGCTGTCGTGGTGGACCGACGCAGCGACGCAGCGGTGTTGCCGCCCAGCGTGTTTGGTTCTGGGCCCCTGCGCTGGATCTACCTGGCCATGGCGGTGCAGATGATGGCGGTGCTGGTCGACACCTACGTGCCGCTGTTCGGTCAACGCCTCGGGCATCTGTCGCCGGTCGTGGCCGGGTTCTTGGGTGCGGCTCTGGCCGTCGGCTGGACGGTCAGCGAGATCGCCAGCGCGTCGGTGAGCAACCCGCGGCGGGTGGGCTACGTGATTGCGGTCGCGCCGCTGGTGATGGCCGCGGGGCTCGCCCTGGCGACGCTCACTCAACGTGCCGACGCGCCGATCGGGGTGGTGGCGGTCTGGGCGCTGGCGTTGTTGATTGCCGGCACGGGGATCGGGATGGCCTGGCCGCATCTGTCCGTGCGCGCGATGGAGTCGGTCGATGATCCGTCCGAGAGTGGGGCCGCGGCCGCGGCGATCAACACCGTGCAGGTCATTTCGGCCGCCCTGGGCGCGGGTGTGGCCGGAGTTGTGGTCAACCACGCACCGGGCGGTGAACTGGCCGCGGCTCGCTGGTTGTACGGGGTGTTCGCGGTGCTGGCCGCGGTGGGGTTCGTCGCTTCGGCCAAGGCAAGCCGACGCGATCGTCATGCCGCTACGCCCCATACGGTGTACGGGTGACCTACGCGGCCAGCGAGACCGGTAGTTGGCGTGAGCTGCTCGGCCAGCATCTGGGCGCGGCCACGGTCCTCGCCGGCGGCGTCCTGCTCTACTCCACCAACGAATTCCTCACGGTCAGCATGCTTCCGACCATCGTCACCGACATCGGCGGTGGCCACCTGTTCGCTTGGGCCACCACGTTGTATCTGGTCGGTTCGGTGGTCGCGGCGACCATCGTCCATCCGATGCTGCTGCGCATCGGGGCACGACGCTCGTACCTGATCGGGCTGGGCGCCTTCGCGCTCGCCAGCTTGGTGAATGCGGCCGCTCCCAGCATGCATATTCTGGTCGCCGGACGCACGTTGCGAGGTGTGGCGGGTGGGCTCCTGGCCGGCCTCGGTTATGCGCTGATCAACTCCGCGTTACCGCGTTCGCTATGGACCCGTGGTTCGGCGCTGGTCTCGGCAATGTGGGGTGTGTCGACCCTGATCGGACCGGTGGTCGGCGGGATCTTCGCGCAACTCGGCCTATGGCGGTGGGCCTACGCCGTGATGGGCCTGATAGCCGGACTGATGGCGCTGTTGGTGCTGACCGTGCTGCAACCCATTGAGGTCGAGACCGCCGGTGAGGAATCGGCGACGCCCACCCGGAAGGTGCCCATCTGGTCACTGCTGCTGATGGGCGCGGCCGCCCTGGTCATCAGCGTCGCCTCGCTGCCCCGCACCCTGCCCAGCACCTTCGGGCTGCTCGCCGCCGGTGCCGTCCTGATCGCCATCTTTGTGCTGGTCGATTGGCGCATGCATGTTGCGGTGTTGCCGCGCAACGTCTTCAAGCCAGGGCCGTTGAAGTGGATCTACTTGACCATGTCGGTACAGATGGCCGCCGCGATGGCCAACATCTTCGTGCCGTTGTTCGGTCAAAAACTGGCCGATCTGAGCCCGGTCGAGGCCGGTTTTCTCGGAGCGGCGCTCGCCACGGGATGGACGCTCGGTGAGATCGTCAGCGCTTCGATCACCGATCGGCAAGTGATCAAGCACGCCGTGGCGGCCGCACCGCTGGTCATGGCGGCGGGCCTGGCGCTGGGCGCGGTGACCCAGCGCGCATACGCCCCGCTCGGGTTCGTTGCGTTGTGGGCCCTGGCCCTCCTGATCACGGGGGTAGGCATCGGGATCGGTTGGCCGCACCTCGCCGTGCGGGCTATGGACTGCGGTGACGACCCGGTGGAGAGCAGTGCGGCGGCCGCGGCCATCAACATCGTCCAGCTGAGCTCAGCGGCAATCGGCGCCGGGCTGGCGGGAGTCGTCGTCAATGCCGCCCCGGGCGGGGAGGTAGCGGCAGCCCGCTGGTTGTACGCGGTGTTCACCGCACTGGCCGCCCTCGGGTTCATCGCCTCCTACCAGGCGGCGCACCGACACAGCGAGTAGGTCGATCAGGCGCACTCACCGCGTCGACTTCACGACTTGTGAGTAGTGGAACTGCCACCGCTCCACGATGTGGAAGCCGAGGTAACTCGGGAACTGGTAAACCGGGGTCCGCCCGAACGCCGCCCCCGGCGGCAAGGACTGACCAGCCTGGTGATCGGGGAAGGACTTGTCGCGGTTGGTGATCGTCCACAACGCCGGGCATTTGTTGATCTTGGCCGTCGTCAGCCACACGGCGATGTGACCGTCCCACAGTGCGCCCACCTTAGGCCCGTAAACGCCCCGCTCCACGTCGATCACCGACCGGAACGCGTTAGGGCGAGTGGCCAGTAGCGCCCGGATGGGCCCGGGTCTCCACGGCACCGTGTTGTCCACCAGCAGACAGTCGCCGGGCGCAGCGTGGCTGCTGATCAGGTCAGCGACCTGGCTGTAATCCCACCCTTCCTTGGCATACGGTCCGCGCTGAGTGAAGTAGTAATTCGGAAAAGCCGCGACCGCGCAGGCGAGCACCAGTCCAGCGACGAGCCACGGTTTGCGAGCAATCGTCACGATGCACAGCGCCAGCACGACCGCGGCGGCGGGCGCGGTGAGGATCAGGTAGCGCGGGTAGTACATCGGCTCGACGGTCACCGAGTAGATCAGGACCACGGCGTTGGGGATCACGATCCATGCCGTGGCGATCAGCAGCAGCCGACGAGTACCGCCGGCCGGCCCGGACGCCCCCCCCTTTCTGGTCACGATGGCGTGGACGACGATGGCTACGACGACGAGCACGCCGGCCAAGATGGCAAACGGGACACTGTGGTCGAAGTACTGGCGATGTACGACGTCGAGAAACAGGTTGCGGGTCAAACCCCCGATCCAGCCGACCTGCCACACCTGTCCGTGCGCGAACAGCCCGAAGGGTGTCATGGCGCCCAGGGCAATGACGGCGCTGGTCAACCACCGCAGAAACGGCGATCTGCGGGCGTTCGCGGGAGCCAGCAGCGGCAGCATCGCGGCGTGCACCGTGACCAACAAGCCCAAGTGGATGCTGATCAGGATCGACAGCATCAACGACAACGCGTAAGACACCCACAGCCGCGCCCGGTTGCGCCGCACTGCCGCGACGAACAACACGGTCACCCACACCGCGGCCGCCACCGACAATGCCGAGGAGCGGGCTTCGATGCCGGCCCAGGTCACTCGCGGCAGGATGGCGAACAAGGCTCCGGCGCACAGGGCCAGCATTCGGGCAGAGCTCGGCGGCGCCAGTTGCTTGGTGAAGACCACCACGCCGGCCGCGGCAGCTCCCACTGCCAGACAACTCGGCACGCGGGACCAGAACTCGGTCGGCGGGAAGACGGCGAACCAGCCGTGCATGAGCAGGTAGTAGCAGCCGTGCACAGCGTCGATGTGGCCGAGCAACTTCCACAGCTCCGGCAGGGTGCGGCTGGCCGCGGCCGAGATCGTCGCGCCCTCGTCGAACCACAGCGACGGCCGGCTGGCCCACGCGCCGCTGATCACGGCAGCCAGCACGGCGATCAAAACAGGGTCGCGGAACCTGCCGCGCGGCTGTGGCCGGGCATTTCCGTCGTCGACGGCCGGCTCGGGCTGCTCCACGGTGGACACGGACATGATGCCTGTCACTGTAAGGTTCCGGCGATGATTCCGGTCACCGGCAGTTTGTGGCCACACCCCACCGACGGAACGGTGCATTGCCAAAAGTAACTGCTCGTCATCCCAAAGAGCCGACGCGGCAACGAGTTTCGACCGGCCGGCCAAGCACTGCGCACATCGCCCGCGTACGGGGGCATTCCGGCGTCCGCCCGACCGGGCAATCGCGGGATTGCGCCACGCCCTAGCGGTGTGGTTAATCTGACCAATATTTCGTTAGGCAACGCGATACTGTCTTGGGTTGGCTGAGCTAACGACACTGGAGGGTAAATGGGCGCCTATCAAACCGTGGTCGTAGGGACCGACGGCTCGGACTCGTCGATGCGCGCGGTAGACCGGGCAGCCAGGCTCGCGGGAGCGGACTGCAAGCTGATCATCGCCTCGGCGTACCTGCCTCAGCACGAGGACTCTCGAGCCGCCGACGTCTTGAAGGACGAAAGCTACAAAGTCACGGGCACCGCGCCCATTTACGAGATCCTGCACGACGCCAAGGAACGGGCGCACAATGCGGGCGCGAAGAACGTCGAAGAGCGCCCGATCGTCGGCGCTCCGGTCGACGCGCTGGTGCACTTGGCCGAAGAGGAGAAGGCCGACCTGCTGGTGGTCGGCAACGTCGGGCTGAGCACGATCGCGGGCCGGTTGCTAGGCTCGGTGCCCGCCAACGTCTCCCGCCGCGCCAAGGTCGACGTGCTGATCGTGCACACCACCTAGCGCGCAGCCGCTACCAACCGCGTTCGCGCCACTCGTCCAGGTGCGGACGTTCCTGGCCCAGCACCGTGTCGTCGCCGTGGCCCGGGTAGATGACCGTCGAGTCGTCGTACACGTCGAACACCCGCGACGACACGTCGTCGATCAACTGTGTGAAGTCGCCCGGCTGCCAGGTTTTACCGACACCACCGGGAAACAGGCAGTCGCCGGTGAACAATTGCGTAACGCCTCCGGTCGCGGGCCCGTTCAACGCCAGCGCCACCGAGCCCGGGGTGTGCCCGCGCAGATGAATGACGTCGAACCTCAGCTCACCGATCTGCACGGTGTCCCCGTGGGCCAGCAAACGGTCCGGCTGGACCGGCAGCGGTTCGGCGTCAATTTCATGGGCGGCGGTCGGCGCTCCGGTCGTCTGCGCGACCGCTGCCAAGGCTTGCCAATGGTCGAAGTGCTGGTGACTGGTGACGATCAACGTCAACGTGGGCGCGTAGCGCCGAATCAGGTCCAGCAGCACGTCGGCGTCGTTGGCGGCGTCGATGAGCAGGGTTTCGCCGGTCGCGGAACAGGTCACCAGGTAGGCGTTGTTGTCCATTGGGCCGACCGACGCCTTCACGATCGTGACGCCCGGCAGGGTGCGTCGGGCCGCGCTACCAGGGTCGACGTGTCCGGTGTAGTCGTCTGCCACGGAAGTCATAGGGGTCACGTTACTGGTCCGCGCTCGCTTGTCGGTACGGCCACATAGCATGGGGAACGAGGTCTGTTTGCGAAGGGAATCCATTGGCTGAGCGCCTGATCGTCAAGGGTGCGCGGGAGCACAATCTGCGCGGTGTCGACCTTGATCTGCCCCGCGATGCGCTGATCGTCTTCACCGGGCTGTCCGGGTCGGGCAAGTCGTCGCTGGCGTTCGACACCATCTTCGCCGAGGGGCAACGGCGCTATGTCGAGTCGCTCTCCGCGTATGCCCGGCAGTTCCTGGGCCAGATGGACAAGCCGGACGTCGATTTCATCGAGGGACTTTCGCCGGCGGTGTCCATTGACCAGAAGTCGACCAACCGCAATCCGCGGTCGACGGTGGGCACCATCACCGAGGTGTACGACTACCTGCGGTTGCTGTATGCGCGGGCGGGGTCGCCGCACTGCCCGATCTGTGGGGAGCGCATCGCCCGGCAGACGCCCCAGCAAATCGTCGACCAAGTCTTGGCGATGCCGGAAGGCACGCGTTTCCTGGTCCTGGCGCCGGTCGTGCGCACCCGCAAGGGCGAATTCGCCGACCTGTTCGAGAAGCTGAACGCCCAGGGCTATAGCCGGGTGCGGGTCGACGGCGTGGTGCATCCGCTGACCGATCCGCCCAAGCTGAAGAAACAGGAGAAGCACGACATCGAGGTGGTGGTGGACCGCCTGACCGTCAAGGCGACCGCCAAGCAGCGCCTCACCGACTCCGTGGAAACCGCGCTCAACCTGGCCGACGGCATCGTGGTGCTGGAATTCGTCGACCACGAACCCGGCGCGCCGCATCGCGAGCAGCGGTTCTCCGAAAAGCTGGCCTGCCCCAACGGGCACGCCCTGGCAGTCGACGACCTCGAACCCCGCTCGTTCTCGTTCAACTCGCCCTACGGTGCCTGCACCGAGTGCACGGGTCTGGGCATCCGCAAGGAGGTCGATCCGGACCTGGTGGTGCCCGACCCGGACCTGACGCTGGCCGGGGGTGCGGTGGCGCCCTGGTCGACGGGACACACCGCGGAGTACTTCACCCGAATGCTGGCCGGCCTGGGCGACGCGATGGGCTTCGACGTCAACACCCCCTGGCGAAAACTACCGGCCAAGGCCCGCAAGGCGATCCTGGAAGGCTGCGACGAGCAGGTCCACGTGCGGTACCGCAACCGCTACGGGCGCACCCGTTCTTACTACGCCGACTTCGAAGGCGTGCTGGCGTTCCTGCAGCGCAAGATGGCGGCGACCGAGTCCGAGCAGATGAAGGAACGCTACGAGGGCTTCATGCGCGACGTGCCCTGCCCGGTCTGTGAGGGCACTCGGCTCAAGCCGGAGATCCTGGCGGTGACGCTGGCTGCCGGCGAGCGGGGGCACATGTCGATCGCCGAGGTGTGTGACCTGTCGATCGCCGACTGTGCGGACTTCCTCAACGGGCTGACGCTGGGCCCGCGAGAGAAGGCGATCGCCGGGCAGGTGCTCAAGGAAATTCAGTCGCGGCTCGGGTTCTTGCTTGACGTCGGGCTGGAGTACCTGTCGCTGTCTCGAGCGGCGGCCACCCTCAGTGGCGGTGAGGCGCAACGGATCCGGTTGGCCACCCAGATCGGCTCGGGCTTGGTCGGGGTGCTCTACGTGCTCGACGAACCATCGATCGGCCTGCATCAGCGCGACAATCGCCGTCTCATCGAAACCCTCACTCGGCTCCGGGATCTGGGCAACACCCTGATCGTCGTCGAGCACGACGAGGACACCATCGAGCACGCCGACTGGATCGTCGACATCGGCCCCCGCGCCGGCGAGCACGGC
>NZ_LZLE01000060.1 GCF_001673155.1 Mycobacterium sp. 1423905.2
CCAGCAAGCCCCGGCCACGGACTGAGGTGAACGCATGGGCCTATGAGCGCGCGTGCCTACCGATCGATCCGGAACTCGGGCCGGGCTGGCATGTGGGTGTACTCCCCATAGTGGGCGGCGGAACCGCGGTGAGCCTGGTGGCGTCGCACACGCTGGTCGACGGGCTGGCGGTGTGCCAGGTGATCGCCGATGCCACCCAAGGTCGGACGCATGATCTCGGCTATCCCCCGCCTGGCTCACGCACGCGGGCGCGCGCACTGCTCGATGACGCTCGACAGACTCTGAGATCGACACCCGAATTGGCGCGGGCCGCAGCGACCATGGTGCGAATGGCTCGGCAGGGTCGCAAAGAACTCGCCTCGTCGATTGCCGCAGCCCCACCGCCCGTCCGCGCAGGCCACGATGCCCCAGCCGTGGTGCCCACCTTGGCGGCGTATGTCGACCTAGCGGAATGGGACGCTTGCGCGAACAGGCTGGGCGGCACCAGCAATTCGCTTTTTGCGGGATTCGCCGCACGGCTGGGCGTGCGGATGGGGCGCCGGCTCGACGATGGATCAGTCACCTTGGCGTTTCCGGTGGGCGAACGCACGCACGGCGATACTCGCGGCAACGCTCTGACCTTCGCCTCCATCACGATCGACCCGACCGATGCGGCGGCGGATCTCAGCGAGATCCGGCACAAGCTCAAACGGGCCCTCACCGAACTGGCGACCGAGGCCAACGAAATGCTCGGATCCCTTCCACTGGCGGCGATGACTCCCAAGTGGGTGGCCCGGCGATTAGTCGGCGTTGGCTTGGGCTCCGCCGGTGTGCCGATCGGGTGCTCGAACTTGGGACAGTTGGATCCCGCAACCGTTCGACCAGACGGCACCGAAGCCGATTATGTCTATGGGCGTCTGATTGAGCCGGGCATCACCAGGGCCGCCCTGGAACGCATGGGAGGACAACTGTTCGTGGCCTCTGGACGAGCCCCGGACAAAGTATTCATCACCGTCATCGCCTACCGTCCGGGCCGACCGAATTCTCCAGAAGAACTGCGCGAGGCCGTTTCTCAGACTTTCGCGGAGTTCGGATTGGATCCTGAGATCGAGTGCTGACGGGACGATGAATCAGGTGCATCATTCAGCCGCCGCTGGCACTGCTCGATCGTGCGTTGCTGGCGCCCGCGCATAGATCAGCACCAGGGCTCCGATGAGAAGAGGTAGCGGGAAGGTGATGTAAATGCTTCCTTCCCAGTCCCAGCGCGGCGACTGCACGAACTCCTTGATTGCCTCGGGCACGAAGAGGGAGAACATCGCCAGATACATGCCGACCATCCAATAGTAGGCCATCGGCTTCATTCGCAAGGCGATCCACCCGAGACTGCAAGCCAACAAGATAATGACAGCCACGCGCGCACTGAGCCCGGCACCGTTGGTAGCGCGGCCGAACACGTGCATCGGTTGATACATGTGACCCATGCGATGAGCCCAGACGGCGAAAATCCCGTGCAGCAATCCAGACGTCAGCAGCATCGACACCGTGAAATAGCAACCCGTGCGACGGTCCTTGAGGAAAACGCCGTAGCCGAGGATGGTCGTCATCAACACGATCGGTATCCGCGCGGTCGCAACGAATCCCGCTACCACTCCTAGTATCAGAGCCTTCCGCGACGAGTCATCAAGCCTTTCCGCGGCGAGCGCAAGGCACACCAACGCGAACGAAACGACGAACAAGTCCTGACCGTTGGTGATCTGCGCCTGAAAACTTGGCTGGAGAAACACCAAGACAAAGAAGACGCCCGCCGCGTATCGGTGGTCCCTCCGCAGCAGAAGGACCACAAGACCGAGTGACAGCGCGCCCAGGATGGCGGTCAGGTGCGGAAGCGTAAAGGGCGACAACAACATAAACCAGCCGGGTCCAGGGCTGATCGGCGCGCCATCAGCCAGGTGGTCACGATACGGTTCATGGCCGTGCACGAGCAGCCAGGCGGGCAGTTCGAGTGCGGGCGCCGAAGTGGCGAAGTGCGGTGCATTGCGCACCGCAAGGTAGTGCCGCTCATTGCTCGCCGCCACCAGCACGAGCAGCACGCCGATCACTACCACGACAGGCAAGCCACCACCGAGGAACGACAACTTGGCCGGTTCACGCAACATCCAAAAGGCAAGCGCCGTCAACAGCGCCGCATACACAGTTCCGATAACCAGGCCTTGTGAGGATTGGGCGGTCGTGACGGCGATCGAGCTCACCAAGGACAGCAGTCCGAACTGAACAAATAAACCGATCCTCAACGCAGACGTATCCTCGTCTGCCGACGCCGGACGAAACACTCACCCTCCCCTAGCTGGAGCCGCTCACCGCCGAAGTGGGTTCGCGCGCATCGATGTTGGCGCGAAACTGATGGGCGCGCCGGAACTCGCCGAACAACGCCGCGGCCATTGCTTTGACGTGTCTCCACCGTTGCGGCCCAAGAATCGCCACCTCGATGAGCATCGACAGCCACGCCGGCAACCACCACACGGCGGCAGTCAGCCGGACGCCGGCCGGTGCGGCTGGATCCACGATCATCCAGGTGAGGATGCGGTGCTGGTCGAGCAGGTTGCGCCGAGCGGCCATGACCCGAGTGGTTTCGGTGGCGGTGGTGTGGCTTCGCACAGAGAGTTGCTCCGGGACAAAGCAAACAACTGATCGCAACATCAAGCGCGACCAGAAATCGACGTCGACGAGTTGGTAGATGTCGG
>NZ_LZLE01000061.1 GCF_001673155.1 Mycobacterium sp. 1423905.2
CGGCGCACCTTGTCGGTGAACTCCATCAGCTCGCGGTGGATGCGGTCGCCCACCAGGTGGTCGATGAAGCGCGGTGACCACGTCGGCGAGTCGCGCTCGACCACCCGCTGGATCACCTCGCCGGCGTTCAGCGACCACTGGAAGGCCCGGTCGGCCAGCAGCTGGATCAGCGCCTCCTGCCGGTTCTCGGCCAGCAGCGACGCCAGGACCCGCCCGACCGGCGGCCCCCATTGCGGCTCGGCGATGCGGCGCACGATCATCCTGTCGATCACCTGCTGGACGTCCTCGTCGCGCAGCAGCTCGACCAGCACCCGCAGCACCGTGGCCGTCTCGCCGGCCACGCGCTCGGCGTGCGAGGCCTCCGACAGCCACTTGCCGAGCCGTCCGGGCACCTGGGCGTCGCGCAGCTTGGTCTCCACCACCGGGGGCGACAGGAAGTTTTCCCGCACGAAGGCGCCCAGCCCCTCGCCGAGCTGATCCTTCTTGCGCTTGATGATCGCGGTGTGCGGGATGGGGATGCCCAGCGGATGCCGGAACAACGCCGTCACCGCGAACCAGTCGGCCAGCGCCCCCACCATCCCGGCCTCGGCCGCGGCGCCGACATAGCCGACCCAGGCGCCCAGGTGAGCGTGGGCCTGGGCCCACCGGCAGCCGAGGAACAGGCCGGTGGCGCCGATCAGGAAGCTCAGCGCCACCGCCTTCATCCGGCGCAGCGCCACCCGGCGCTCGGCGTCGGCCTGCGTGTCGGCGCCGGCGAAGGATTCGGCGAGCGAGGGCTGCGGGCGCCCGGTATCGCTCGACGGGGACGTCGAGGCCGGGCCAGCCGCGCGGGGGCCCGGTGCTTCGCCTCGGGGCGAGGCCCTGTGTACCACCACTCCATCATTCATCGTCGCGGGCGTTTAGGTGTGACCGCACTGTTCACAAGCCCGCGGGGGGGCGCGGTCAGCGTTCGAAACAGGGCCGCACGCCGTAGTATCGAGGACGTCTAGTGAATGGGATATCGGCGACAGTGGCAGAGCGAACGTTGGCGGTGGCGGCCAAGACAGATGGTCGCAAGCGGCGCTGGCACCAGCACAAGGTGGAGCGCCGCAACGAGTTGGTAGACGGCACGATCGACGCGATCCGGCGGCATGGTGGCACCTTGAGCATGGATGACATCGCCGCGGATATCGGCGTATCCAAGACGGTGCTGTATCGCTACTTCGTCGACAAGAACGACCTGACGACCGCCGTGATGATGCGGTTCACCCAAACCACGCTGATTCCCAACCTGGCCGCGGCGCTGACGTCCAATCTGGACGGCTTCGACCTGACCCGGGAGGTCATCCGGGTGTACGTCGAAACGGTCGCGAACGAACCCGAGCCGTACCGCTTCGTGATGTCGAACAGCTCGGCCAGCAAGAGCAAGGTGATCGCAGACTCCGGCCGGATCATCGCCCGCATGCTCGCGGTGCTGATGCGCCGCCGCATGCAGCAGGCGGGAATGGACACCGGCGGGGCGGAGCCGTGGGCCTACCTGATCGTCGGCGGCGTGCAGCTGGCCACGCACTCCTGGATGTCTTTCCCGCGCATGAGCCGCGACGAGTTGATCGACTACCTGACGATGCTGAGCTGGAACGCGTTGAAGGGCATCGTCGAGGTCGGCGGATCGCTGGACAAGTTCCGCGAAGAGCCCCATCCGTCGCCGATCGTTCCGCCCCGGGGGCAGCAGGACCAGTCCCCGCTATAGGGCCGCTCATATCGCGTGGCGAATCTCATTTTGTCAATTCGGCCCGTCTCATGTGACGCTATGTGCCGCTAGTGAGAACGACGTGCATCGCCCGCAGCGACTAGCATGCAGGGGGTGCTTCGGGGGCGACGCACACGCGCCGTGCCGGCAGGGCGTCTCTGCCTCCACGTAACGAAAGGCTCTTCTCGACATGTCTGTGCAGCTGACGCCGCATTTTGGAAACGTGCAAGCCCACTACGACTTGTCCGATGACTTCTTCCGGCTGTTCCTCGACCCCACCCAGACCTACAGCTGCGCCTACTTCGAGCGCGACGACATGACCCTGGAAGAGGCGCAGCTCGCCAAGATCGACCTGGCGCTGGGCAAGCTGAAGCTGGAGCCGGGCATGACGCTGCTGGACATCGGCTGCGGCTGGGGCGCCACCATGCGCCGGGCCATCGAGAAGTACGACGTCAACGTCGTGGGGCTGACGTTGTCGGAGAACCAGGCCGAGCACGTGCAGAAGACGTTCGACGCGATGGACACCCCCCGCAGCCGGCGGGTGCTGTTGGAGGGTTGGGAGAAGTTCC
This sequence comes from Mycobacterium sp. 1423905.2, assembly GCF_001673155.1. Taxonomy (GTDB): domain Bacteria; phylum Actinomycetota; class Actinomycetes; order Mycobacteriales; family Mycobacteriaceae; genus Mycobacterium. Next base: position 2,299 of record NZ_LZLE01000061.1, read on the forward strand.
ACGAGCCCGTCGACCGCATCGTCTCCATCGGCGCCTTCGAGCACTTCGGCCGCCAGCGCTATGGCCGCTTCTTCAAGATGGCCTACCAGGCGCTGCCGTCCGACGGAATCATGTTGTTGCACACCATCGTTCGCCCGTCCTTCAAGGAGGCCAGGGCGCGAGGCATGAGGCTGACCCACGAGATCGTGCACTTCTCGCAATTCATCCTCACCGAGATCTTCCCCGGGGGCTGGCTCCCGACCCCCCAGACCGTCGGGGAGTACGCCGTCACGGCCGGCTTCGAGCTGACCCGGATCCACTCGCTGCAGCTGCACTACGCGCGCACCCTCGACATGTGGGCGGCCGCCCTCGAGGCCAACCGCGCACAGGCCATCGCCATCCAGTCGCAAGAGGTCTACGACCGCTACATGAAGTATTTGATCGGCTGCGAGGATTTCTTCCGCAAGGGGATCAG
>NZ_LZLE01000062.1 GCF_001673155.1 Mycobacterium sp. 1423905.2
GACCGTCCACGCCACCAGGCCGACGGTCTTGTGCGGTGGCCGCCTTCGCGGATCCATGATTCTGAGACCCTAAGGTATGCCCGTCCGCCGCAGTCCTGATCCGGCACAGACGCGTCAGGTCGTGTCGTCCCTGGCCGAGTGGTTGCGCGACGAGACAAGTCCGGCGCCCGATCGTGACACGTTGGCCACGGCGGTTCGCCTCACCGCACGCACGCTGGCCGAACTGTCCCCCGGCGCCAGCGTGGAGGTGCGGATCCCGCCGTTCGTGGCCGTACAGTGCATTGCCGGACCCCGGCACACCCGCGGCACACCGCCCAACGTGGTGGAGACCGACTCCCGCACCTGGCTGTTGGTCGCCACCGGACTGCTGGAATTGTCGGAGGCGGCGGCGACCGGATCGGTAACGCTGTCCGGCTCCCGGGCGGGTGAAATTCGCCACTTGTTACCGGTGGTGCAGTTGAGCTAGATGGGGCTTGAGCTGGGGTTTTGCTGGCGCAGACACGCGGATTGAAGCGCAACACGCCAGGCGGGATTCGCCGGTGTACCGGCGCGGCCCGTAGACTTCGTGGCGTCACCAACCGCGCCCTAGGGAGCCGCCAAATCGTGACTGTCGAGCAGCCCGAGCAAGACTTCAATGCGCCTCGTGAAGAGTGCGGCGTCTTCGGGGTCTGGGCCCCCGGTGAAGACGTCGCCAAGCTCACCTATTACGGCCTCTACGCGCTGCAGCATCGCGGCCAGGAAGCCGCTGGCATCGCCGTCGCAGACGGCTCTCAAGTGCTGGTCTTCAAGGACCTGGGCTTGGTCAGCCAAGTGTTCGACGAGCAGACGTTGGCGGCGATGGAAGGCCATGTCGCCATCGGGCACTGCCGGTATTCGACCACGGGCGACACGACGTGGGAAAACGCCCAGCCGGTGTTCCGCAACACCGCCGCGGGCACCGGCGTCGCATTGGGCCACAACGGCAACCTGGTCAACACCGCCGAGCTCGCCGCCCGCGCCCGCGATGCCGGGTTGATCGCGAAACGCTGCCCGGCTCCGGCGACCACGGACTCCGACATCCTCGGTGCGCTGTTGGCCCACGGTTCAGCCGACTCCAGCCTGGAGCAGGCCGCCCTGGAACTGCTGCCGACGGTGCGCGGGGCGTTCTGCCTGACGTTCATGGACGAAAACACCTTGTACGCCTGCCGCGACCCGCATGGGGTGCGGCCGTTGTCGCTGGGCCGGCTGGACCGCGGGTGGGTGGTGGCCTCCGAGACCGCCGCGCTGGACATCGTCGGCGCCTCGTTCGTCCGCGACATCGAGCCCGGCGAGCTGCTGGCCATCGACGCCGACGGGGTGCGGTCCACCCGGTTTGCCAACCCCACCCCTAAGGGCTGCGTCTTCGAGTACGTCTACCTGGCCCGGCCGGACAGCACGATCGCGGGCCGATCCATCCACGCCACCCGGCTGGAAATCGGTCGTCGCCTGGCCCGTGAATGCCCAGTGGACGCCGACCTGGTGATCGGCGTCCCGGAGTCCGGCACGCCCGCGGCGGTGGGTTATGCCCAAGAGTCCGGAATTCCCTACGGTCAAGGCCTGATGAAGAACGCCTACGTGGGCCGCACCTTCATCCAGCCGTCGCAGACGATTCGCCAACTCGGTATCCGGCTGAAGCTCAATCCGCTCAAAGAGGTGATCCGCGGCAAGCGGCTCATCGTCGTCGACGACTCAATCGTGCGGGGGAACACCCAGCGGGCGCTGGTGCGGATGCTGCGCGAAGCCGGGGCGATCGAGGTCCACGTTCGGATCGCGTCCCCGCCGGTGAAGTGGCCGTGTTTCTACGGCATCGACTTCCCCTCTCCGGCCGAGCTGATCGCCAACGCGGTCGAAGACGAAGAGGAAATGCTGGAGGCCGTCCGGCATGCCATCAACGCCGACACCCTCGGCTACATCTCGCTGCGCGGTCTGATCGCCGCTACCGAGCAACCCGCTTCGCGGCTGTGCACCGCCTGCTTCAACGGCACTTACCCGATCGAACTGCCCAGTGAGACCGTGTTGGGCAAGAACGTGGTGGAGCACATGCTGGCCAATGCGGCGCGCGGCTCCGACTTGGGTGATCTGGCCGCCGACGAAGTCACCGTGGGTCGCTGACAGGACACCACCGGTAACCGATACCGGTGGTGCCGCTCGCCCGGGTAGCCTTTATCGCGATGACGGATCCCTCACGAAGCTCCGGGCAGGGCGCGGGTAACCAGGGCATCACCTACGCTTCGGCCGGGGTGGACATCGAAGCCGGTGATCGCGCAGTTGAATTGTTCAAACCGCTGGCTAGCAAGGCAACCAGGCCGGAGGTGCGCGGCGGGCTCGGCGGCTTCGCCGGATTGTTCGCTCTGCGTGGTGATTATCGCGAACCGGTGCTGGCCGCTTCGACCGACGGGGTGGGTACCAAGCTCGCGGTCGCGCAGGCCATGGACAAACACGACACCGTCGGCCTGGACCTGGTCGCGATGGTGGTCGACGACTTGGTCGTCTGTGGCGCCGAGCCCCTGTTCCTGCAGGACTACATCGCTGTCGGGCGCAGCGTCCCGGAACGGCTGGCGGCCATCGTCAGCGGCATCGCCGAAGGCTGTGTGCGGGCCGGTTGCGCGCTGCTGGGCGGCGAGACCGCCGAGCACCCCGGGCTGATGGAGCCCGACCACTACGACATCTCGGCCACCGGTGTCGGCGTCGTCGAAGCCGACAACGTGCTGGGCCCCGAGCGCGTCAAGCCCGGCGACGTGATCATCGGGATAGGCTCCTCGGGCCTGCATTCCAACGGCTACTCGCTGGCCCGCACCGTCTTACTCGAGATCGACCGGATGAATCTGGCCGGTTACGTGGAGGAGTTCGGCCGGACGCTGGGCGAAGAACTGCTCGAGCCGACCATCATCTACGCCAAAGACTGCCTGGCCCTGGCGGCCGAGACCGAGGTCCGCACGTTCTGCCATGTCACCGGCGGCGGGCTGGCCGGCAACCTGGAACGCGTCATCCCCCAGGGACTGATCGCCGAGGTCGACCGGGGTACCTGGACGCCGGCGCCGGTGTTCGCCATGATCGCTCAGCGCGGCCGGGTCTCCCGGGAAGAAATGGAAAAAACGTTCAACATGGGCGTCGGCATGATTGCCGTCGTCGCTCCCGAGGACACCGACCGCGCTCAAGCCATCCTCACCGCACGACACCACAACTGCTGGATCCTGGGATCTGTCGGCAAGGGCGCTAAAGATGGCTCGCGTGCCAAGCTGGTCGGGCAGCACCCCCGGTTCTAACCCTGTGCTTCAGCGGCGCCAGTCGTCGTCGTGCTCCCAAGAATCGTCGGGGAACCGTCCGTCGCCGTCAGCGTGGTCGGAGTCGTCGGCGCTCGTCCCTGACAGCTCGCGCTGAAGCCGCTGGAAGTCGGTCTGCGGGGAGCTGTACTTCAGTTCTCGTGCAACCTTGGTCTGCTTTGCCTTAGCCCGGCCGCGGCCCATGGGGGAACCCCCTCGCGAAATAACGGAGCGGCCTAACAAGTAGGCGGCTCCGATCTCTTAGTGTCGTTATTGTCCTGTCGACAGCTTACCGTGCCTCGGCGCCGCGCGTCGGTGCGCCCTGCCCGCGTGTAGACGCAGTCGGTGTCTATCGGCCCCCGCGCAACCGCTCGACAGCGCGCCGTCCGGCGCCCACCTCGTCCGCCTGGGGCAGGGACTCCTGGTCGATCACCGCGGCCACTTGGCCGGCGTCGCCGGTAGCCAGTTCGGTCTCGGCCGGTACGCCCCGCTTGAGCAGCGCCAACGCCACCGGCCCGTAGTCGACGTGCTCGACGACAGTGCCCAAGCGGCCCACCGCACGACCACCCGCCAACACGGGATCACCAGTGGCCGGTCGGTCGCCGGAGCCGTCGAGGTGCAGCAACACCAGCATGCGGGGCGGCTTGCCGAGGTTATGCACCCGAGCGACGGTCTCCTGGCCGCGGTAACAGCCCTTGTCCAGGTGGACGGCGCCTTCTCGGGGACCGCCGATCCATCCGACTTCGTGCGGGATGGTGCGCTCGTCGGTGTCCACGCCCAAGCGCGGGCGCAGCGCCGCGACCCGGTGAGCCTCGTAGGTCCAGATTCCGGCTGGCCGCGCTCCGGCCTGCGCCAACCGCCGCTGCCAGCTCGGTAACGCGTCGCGGTGCACCAGCAGATCCAGTTCGATCTGATCGGGGTTGGCGCTGGGCATCCGACGGGCGAAACCGCCGCGCGCCAACGGCACCGCCATCAGCTCGACGGGCAGCAGGTCCATGCCCATGGCATGCAGCAGGGGCGGCTCCGCGAGCCGCGGCCCGAGCAGGGACAGCACCGCCAGGTCCCCGGTCGCCGGCGTCACGTCGGACCAGAAAACCATTTTGCGCAGGTAATCCAGCAGCGGCTGGCCCCGCCAGGGCTCGGTGTCCAGATAGGTGGTTCCGCCCATTTCCGTCTGCCACCAATGGTCTTCGACGCGGCCCTGCCCGTCGAGGCTGAGGTTCTGGGTGCTGGACCCCGCCGGCAACTCGCTGACGTGCTGGGTGGAGATGCTGTGCAGCCAGGTCTGCCGGTCGGCGCCGGTGAGGGTGAGCACGGCCCGGTGTGAGCGGTCCACCAGCACGGCATCGCTCTGCGCGGCCTTCTGCTCGCCGAGTGGATCACCGTAGTGCCAGATCGCGCCCGCGTCGGGTCCAGGATCTGGGGCAGGAACTGCGGACACAGCACAACTCTACGGATTAGGCGTGCCACACCACCCGACGACTAGGCTGCTAACCCATGCAGAGCGGTGTCGTCGTCACCCTGGACGGCGAATTCCACGATCCCGCAATGCCGCTGCTGCACGCCGATGATCTGGCGGTCGTGCGTGGCGACGGGATCTTCGAGACGTTGCTGGTGCGCGACGGCGCGGCGTGCCTGGTGGAGGCGCACCTGCAGCGGTTGACGCACTCGGCCAAATTGATGGATCTGCCCGAACCGGATCTGGCGGGCTGGCGGCATGCCATTGCGGTCGCCACGCAGCGTTGGGTGGCAGACGCCGCAGCCGAGGGCGCGCTGCGCTTGATCTACAGCCGCGGCCGGGAAGGCGGGTCACCCCCGACGGCCTACGTGATGGTGACCTCGGTGCCGGACCGGGTGACAGCGGTGCGCCGCAGTGGCGTTTCGGCGGTCACGCTGGATCGCGGGCTGCCCGCCACCGGCATCGACGCCATGCCTTGGTTGCTGGCCGGCGCGAAGACACTGTCGTACGCGACGAACATGGCCGCGCTGCGCCACGCCACCCGACACGGCGCCGGCGACGTGATCTTCGTCAGTTCGGACGGCTACGTGCTGGAAGGGCCGCGGTCCACAGTGGTGATCGCGACCGAAGAAGGATCGGAGGGCAACCCGTGCCTGGTGACCCCGCCGCCCTGGTACCCGATCCTGCGTGGCACCACCCAGCAGGCGCTCTTCGAGACGGCCCGCGCCAAAGGCTACGACTGCGACTACCGGGCCCTGCGGGTGGCTGATCTATTCGCCGCACAAGGAGTTTGGCTCATCTCGAGCATGACCCTGGCGGCCCGCGTGCATACCCTCGATGGCCGGCTGCTGCGCCCCGCCCCGATGGCGACCACGTTCGCCGAACTTGTCGACGCCGCCATCGTCGGTGATCGCTGAGCGCTGTTTAAAAGCGCGCAGATCGACCATGACACGCGGCCCGTACATGCGAAAAGGTGGGCCGTGAGTGGCCCACCTTACCCCGCAGGTCTCGTTGAATTAGTGACTGTTGACCTTGTAACCGCAGCTGCGCGCTACCGCCTCGAGCATGTCGGCTTCCCGGTTATACGCAGCCACCGCGGCGGCGTCTCGTTTGTTGACCTGCTTGGCGTTGTGGAAGGCGATGTCGTTCTGGATTGTCGAGCATCCGGTCGCCCCCGCTTGGCCGGCCGCTGTGACGGAGATTACCAATGCGATTGCCAAACCGGCCAGAACCATCGTGACGCTCGCCGCGAGACGTTGGTACTTGTTTCCTCCCCTTGCCTTCCGAGCACTTTCCGGACGGTCGGAGTGAGTCGCTTGTGTTGGTTGGCTGGTATTCATTTCAGTTTCGACCTTTCGGTTGAAGTGGCTTGCTTGTTGAGATGACAGTCGGCTCGGGTGCTTAAAGGTTTCTTAACGCCGCTTTGAGGTCCCCGAATGCCGCGGACGTCGCGTGGACGGGCACGCTTAGCACCGCTGCCGGGGGTCCGAGTTTGAGCTGGCACGCTGACCGATTCACCCGTCGGGTCTGCCCTTTCACTGGGAGTCCACGTCGGTCAGAATGGGGCTGACACGCTCACCAAGGGAGTCAAAAACAGATGGGGGACAAGACTCCGCGCTTCGGTCTACTCGGCCCGTTACAGATGTCGGTCGGCGGCAAAGCTGTCCCCGTCGGCACGCCGAAACAGCGTGTTGTGTTGGCCGTTCTCCTGCTTAATCGCAACAGGTCGGTGGCCGTGGAGTCCTTGATCGACGCCGCCTGGGGAGAAGACGCACCGGCCGAAGCCCGGGCCAGCGTCCATGTGTACGTGTCGAATCTGCGCCGGCTGCTCGGAACGGGTGGCGTTGTCGACCCTCGCAAAGTGCTTCAGAAGGCGCCGCCCGGATACCGCTTGAATGTCAGCGACGGCGATGTCGACCTTGGCCGATTCGTCCACGAGAAAGCGGTCGGCGTGCAGGCCGCTTCTGACGGAAACTTCGAGCAAGCCACCCGTCATTTCTCTGCCGCACTGGGCGAATGGCGAGGTGCGTTCCTCGAGGACTTGCGCGAGATCGAACTGATCGATGCTTTCGCTGTCGCGCTGGTGGAAGACAAAGTGGCTGTTCATATTTCGCGAGCGCAGGCCGAAATGGCCTGCGGTCGAGCCGAATCGGTGGTTAGCGAATTGGAAACACTGGTGGTCGACCACCCTTACCGAGAACCGGTCTGGGCTGAATTGATGACGGCGTACTACCTCGCGGACCGTCAGTCCGACGCGCTCGGCACATTCCAGCGATTGAAAGCCATCCTGGCCAACGAACTGGGTATCGACCCGAGCCCTGCGGTCCGCGCCCTACACGAGAGGATCCTGCGGCAGGAAACGTTCGATATCCAACGGTCGGTCAGGGTGACCGCGACCGAGACTCTCATCGGCACCCGGAGCACCGTATTGGGACGCAACTCGGCTGCCGGGCTGCTGCGAACGCCGTCGGGAGAATGTTATGCGTTGAACGGAGCAGCCACCCGGATTGGGCGCCTGTCTGACAATGACATCGTTCTAGCCGACGCGAAGGTGAGTCGCCATCATGCGGTCATCATCGACACGGGAACCAGCTTTGTGATCAACGACGCGGGGTCGGCCAACGGCGTCGAGTTGGGACACGAGCGAATTCGAGGAAGCGCCCCGCTAGTTGACGGTGATTCTATTCGGATCGGCGACAGCCGGTTCGTCTTCGAGCTGCACGCTAATGAGGACTAGACGAGGGCTCGTCGTCCACGTATCACTTCCGGCAGTGCGCAGTCAGCGGGAAAACGGTTCACCGCCTCGATCAGGACGGTCCGCGCATCCGCACCGCGCAGATCGAAATCATCCAAGGCAGCCCGTAATTGGAATAAAGGTACGTCCTGGTGGCGGGCCAACTCGATGGCGACGCCGAGATCCGCTGCCCTGGTATCCGGGTCGACATGGGTGCGCGCACGCGCGCGAAGCAACTCAGCATCGTAGAAGTGCATCTCGGTCTCATCGGCCAGTTGCAGTGCGCCGTTTAGACGGGCTTGTGCTTCTTCGCGACGGCCCGCGGCGGCCAGCAGCAACCCGATGACGCAGTCGTAGTGAGTTTGGTACACGTTCAGACCAAGCGAGCGCCATAAATCGGTGAATTGGGTGAGATTTTCAATTTGAGCGGCCAACGTGCTCGGGTCGGTTTCCTGTCCTTCCAATGAAACTTCGGCGTCGACAAGGGCTCGCTCTGTGAACCCGAACATTTGCCAGAAGTCGAATCCGTACCGTTCTGCCTTCTCGATCATGTCGCTCACGAGTCGGCCTGCGCGATCAAATTGGCCGGCTTCAAGCCATACCCAAAGCTCCATGTCGATGGCATAGACATGGTTGTACGGCCCTAACGGAAATCCGAGTTGGTCGGCACGCTGCATTGCACCGGCAATAGCGCTCTTTGCCGCGGCGACGTCTCCATGCAGCACTTGGTAGATGGCCAAGTGCTCATAGGCCATCGCGACAGCATCGTGCGGAATGAACCACATGTCCTCCATGGTGTGCTCGTCGTCTGCGACGAAGCCGGACGTGGTCCGCTCGAAATGTGTACGCGCAGTGGAATATTCACCACGCAGAAAAGCTATCATGCCATGCACACACTCGATCGCGGGCCGCCACCACTGCTCGGCTTCCTCTCCTCGGGCCTGCAAGGCTGCCGCAAGTTGACTAGCCCGGCGCAAGTCCGCCTTATTGATGTAATAGCTGCTGACGGCGAACAGCGTCCCAAACAGTTGGTCGTCGCGCAGGTCACTTCCCATGAGTTGCAGGCAGCGCTCGACGTCATCGATGACGGCCGGGCTCTGATATCCCTCGGTGGCTGACGCGAGGAATCCCCGCTCCAACCGGGGTCCTATCTCCGCCCGGTTCCGTTCCTCGCCCGGCGGGCATTGCTCGAGTTGCGCTAGCGCGTGGGTCAGGTAGCTGCGGGCCTCTTGGAGAGCGCCACGGCGACGCGCCTCGACAGACGCCTGTTGATAAGCCGCGGCGGCCTCGGCGTGCCGTTCCGCCTGCTCGTAGTGGGCTGCCACCCGTCGCCAATCCGGGTCACCGGCCGCTCCGGTCGTCAGCGCGTCGGCTACTTTCGCGTGTAGTCCCCGCCGTACGCTTGGCGGCGCCAACTCAGCTGCGACCTCTCGAAGCAGTTCGTGTCGAAACCGCCACGCGTCGCGACCCTGCGGTTCAAAGACTTTCGCGTCTTCTAGCTCGTCAATGACGTCGTCGACCTCGTTTTCGGTAAGCGAGGACACCGCAACCAACAGCCCGCGGTCGATATGTCGCCCGATGATCGCGGCTGCCTCGACGACAGGTACGACGTTGGCAGTAGCCAGAAGTCGCGCGAACAACGGCTCATACAATGGATCAGGTACGGTCGGCCGATCGCCTTCGGCCGCAGACCCTAATCCGTTGACGACTTGTTCGATGTAGAACGGGATGCCGTCACATCGGGCTCGTACCGCTGCGCAATCGGTTGGGCTGGCAGCCGGATTTAGCGCCAGGACCAGTTGATCGGATTCTCTATCGCTCAGCGGTAGCAGCGGGAACACTTTCGCTGGCCAGTGATCCGGCAACCAACTGCCCTCGCGCCCGGTGATCACTACGAGCAGGCGGCCTTTCGTGTCGTTCAGCAGCGCACCGATTATCTCCAAGGTCGACGGGTCGAACCAGTGCGCGTCCTCGACGACAATGAGACCCGAGGCACCGGCGAAGTATGCCAACAGATACCGCTTCAGCTCTTCTGCGATCAGCTCCTGAAGCTTGCGGCCTTCCGCCTCCACCGGTTCATAGCCATGGCCTGCGTCGAGACCGAGGACCGGTGCTAGGAGTGGGATCGATGTATCGGTGTCCAGTCCTCGGGCAGCGACTTCGTGTTCCAGCAGCTGCAGCCGTCGTCCGGGCTCGGTGAGGCGCGTGATACCACAGTGGCGTTCCAACAGCATCCGCATAGGGTGCAAGCCGACGTCGGAGTGGACTGGCGAGCCGACGAGCTCGAGAACAGTTCCGCCGTCTCGCTGCGCCAATTCGGTTGCCGCGGCCGCTAGCCTGCTCTTGCCGACACCGGGTTCGCCGCGAAACACCACGGCCGGCGCAGTCAACGTGCCGGCTCGCGCACGCGACCAGCTCTTCTCCAGACGCGCGAGTTCGCGATCGCGGCCGACCAGCGGACCAAGAGGAGCTGCGGGGGTCTCGACCCGTTCCCCGATGACGCGGAATGGGCTGATGACCTCGCTTCCACCCATCGGCGCTTCCGGCAGCGTCTCCATCTCGAATGCATGACGGATCAACGGCTCCACCGACTGCGAGACTGCAACGCCTCCGGTTGGCGCAAGAGTTGAAATCTTTTCTGCCACAACGGCAGTCAGCCCGTAGACGTCGTCCTGGGTATTGTCGAGATATACCGCTCCGCGATGCAGACCCACCCGGACGTCGATCGTCGCTCCAAACCGGTCTTTCGCCTTCTCGCTGAGGCGCTCCGCCTCGCGGGTGATCTCCAAGCCGGCCTGCACCGCTCGCTGGACGTCGTCTTCATGGGCGTGGGGGTAGCCGAACACCGCTAGGAGGCCGTCGCCTTTCGCCGAGCCGATATGTCCGTCGTAGCGGGCCACGATCTGCCGCACTTGCTTTCGGTGGCGGCTCACCAGCAGGCGGTATGTCTCTGGTTCCACCTGCATGGCCAGGCTGGTCGGATTCACCAGATCCGTTGAGAGGATCGTCAATCGCCGTATCTCGCCGCTATCGGTAGGTTCGCCCCAAAGATCATCGGCTTCGCCTACTCGGTCGCCTCTTGTCAAGACCTGCTCGGCCGGGCCTGGATCGATGGCGTTATCGCCGCGGCTGATCGCTGATACCGCCCGGTCCATCAACTCGTCGATCGTTGCGCTCGTTCCAGCCTGGTGAGCGTTTGATGGTGCTTCAATTTTCGACACAACGGGTTCCACTGTCAGAGGGCCGCTCTCAAGGAGCGTGGCGGCCGAGTCCGCAGTCGCGTGCACGGTAGCGGGTGCGGTCGCCTGTCCGGTGTCGGGTTGCTGGGCGGGCACCGCCGCGCCGATCGCGGCGCGGGCGGCCGCGGCGAGTTCGATAGTTGTTTGGTAGCGGCGGTCGGGATCCTTCGCCATCCCCTTGGCGATCACGGCATCGATTCCTGCGGGCAACGCAGGGTTGATTCGTGACGGGCGGGGGGGTGGTTTAGTCAGGTGGGCCATGAGCTGTTGCTCTGCATCGTCGCCAGGGAAGGGCACGGTTCCGGTCAGGCACTGGGCGAGTACGCACGTCAACGCGTAGACGTCGGCGCGCGCGTCGGCATTCTCGTTCCGGAATCGCTCGGGTGCCATGTAGTGCAACGTGCCGATCACATGTCCGGCACTGGTCAACCCGGTTTCCTGAGCGACGCGCGCGATGCCGAAGTCGATGAGGTACGCAAAGTCGTATCGCGCTATCAATATGTTCGACGGCTTCACGTCTCGGTGGACCAAACCGCTTTGGTGCACCGCGTCCAACGCCATGGCGACCTGCTCAAGGATCGCGACCGCACGCGCTGGGATCAGCGGACCCTTATTGAGGACGGCCTGAAGGTCTTGACCTTCAATCAATCGCATCTCGACGTAGAGACGTCCGTCGATCTCGCCATAGTTGTGAATCGGAACTATGTGCGGCTCGTTCAGTCTGGCCGCCTGATGTGCCTCCCGCCGGAATCGTTGTTGGAAGACCTCATCTTCAGCAAACTGAGCTGGCAACACCTTGAGTGCCACGACGCGGTCGGTCAGGGTGTCGTGTGCGCGCCACACTTCGCCCATGCCGCCGCGACCTAGGAGTTCTTGCAGCTGGTACCGCCCGAACGCTGTGCCTTTCATTGGCCCCCCTGCACCACCCAGTGGGGTAGTTCTTACCTTCAGCTAATCCACAATAGGCCGGGGGATGGGTTACGGAGCAATGTTCATCGTTCGTGTGAAGTTGATAGGAGCGCGCTATGAGGCAGTCGGTGGGCAATGCGGGCACGGAGACAGCAGCGAGATTTATCGGTGATTGGCCGGCATCGTCGGTGATCGCTGAGCGCTGAATTCTGTTGTCGGCTCGCGAAATTACAGGTACGGTCGGCCGTACACAAGGAAGGAGGTGGTCCGCGAAATTGATAGCTTCATGGACATGTGAGGTGGCTGCGCGCTAGCAGCAGTGGCTCGGAACAACCGGCGACTTTGCGCTGGCGAATTCCCCGCAGCCACCCGGCCCCCGAGTTTTCGGTCCGTCCAACCGGAAATGCGCTCGGGGGCCGCTCCATGTCTGGGCTATCTCGCGGATTTGGTGCCGATCTGCTCGGCGATGCGGCTGCCCGCATCGGCGACGTCTGAGCCGCACGCCTCCACCTCGACCACCACCTCACTGACCGCGTCGAGCACGTGCTGACACGTCCGGCCGCTGCCGTCGGTCTGGGTACGTACTTGACTGATCTTCGGCGCGGCGCCGTCGACGTCGCCGAAGGTCCATTCGCTGCCCCTGCCGCCCGAGCCGCCGAACTTGACCGTCTTGTTGGCGCAAGCCCGCCACCTTTCGGCCGACGCGGCCACGAATGCGCGAGCCTTCTCCGCCGACGGGAACGTCGCCGCGCCTTCCACCACACGGTGAGCAGGGTTTTCACCGGCGGTGTGCAAGACCTCGTTGCGTGCGGCGCTCGGGTTGTGCGGGCGGTAGACCGACTCCTCGAGCGGTTCGAAAGCGGCCACACACTCCGGTGCCGACAGGGTGCCCTGCGGGGTGCGCAGTTGATCACCGCGCGAGGCGGACACCATGTTGGGGTCACCCAGGATGGAGCCGACTTCCTGCGCGCCCAGCAGGGTCAGCTCGGGGCGGGCGTCCGCCGCCGTGGCGGACGCGCCCGGTTTCGCCGTCGGCTTGCGGTTGCCGCTTTGCGTGGTGAACAGCACTATTGCCACGATCGCCACGACGGCGACCAACGCCGCTGCGCCGATGATCAGCAATCGTTTGTTCGAACCGCCGCCGGTCGGTGCGGGTGTCGCGGACTTGGTCGCCGCCGGGCGGGGGGCGGCGGCCGGTTGTGGCGGGGCGCTGGGCTGGGTCGGTATCGCTGGCTCGGTCGCAACTGCCGCGGCCGACGGGGCCCGGGCGCCCGGTTTGGCCTCCGCGCCGCCATCTTTGGCGTCGATCTCGGCCAGCACGTTGTCGATCTCGCTGCGGGTGCGGTAGGTGACGTCATGGCGCAGCCGCAGCATTCGCAGCAGTTGGGCGATGTCGCTGCGCGCGCTGGGGTCGTCTCCGTCCTCGTCGAGCCCGCTGCGCAACTCGACCAACAGCTGAAGCTGTTGCTGCGGGCTGAGCTCCTTCTCGGCCAGGGTGTTGCCCAGCCGCATGATGTACCCGAAGGGCACCGGCGGCTCCGGCGGCAGCGGTTCAGGTAACGGCGCGGTTTTGGCGCGCAGCGAGTGGATCGCGGTGACCAGCGCAATGCCAGCGTCCACGGTCGGATTCTGGTAGTCGATGATCTGCAGGTCCGACACGGGATTGACGCGCACGCTGTCGACGGGCCCCACCTGGACCGGCAGGATCGGCCGGTTCAATGCTTGGGCGTACCGCAACTCCGCCTGGCTGGGTTTGGATTGCAGCCAGTTGTTGGACAGCGCGACGATGAACACCTCGCAGGCGCGGATCTGTTCCAGGATGGCGTTCCACCACGAGTCGCCGCCGCCCAGCTCTTGGTCGAACCACACCTGCTGCTGCGCGCGCTTGAGCGCGGTCGTCAGGGCATCCAGCGAGGATCTGTCTTGGCTCGAGTAGCTGATGAATAAGGCCATGGAAATCTCCTCAATAGGAGGGCACAGGGGAGCTAGCGCGGCGAATCCGATGCGACGGTAGCGCATGGCTCTACCCTCAGCAATCAACTTCGGCAAACGAGCGCAGCGATGACTTCGGGCGTCAGAGCTGTTGATTCGCCTCGCTGACTTCGGCCTCGGCCGGTGGGCGCGCCTCGACATAACGCTGGGCGAACTCCTCACCCGGAACCGGCCACTGCTCGCCGTCGGCGCCGCGCACGACCCAGTCGCCATCGGCAGCAGCGGTCGGTCCCTCCAGGGTGTTGACGATTTCGCCGGGCTGAGCCGGCCGCGCCTGGACTCGGCCCGTGCGGCGCCACTTGCCGTCGCCGGCCTCCTCGTAGGTGGCGCGGAAGATGTCGTCGCGCACCGACCAGATCTTTCCGTCGGATTGCACGGCCCAGTCCCCGGGCTGGGCGCGCATGATGTGCCCGGAGTCCGATTTCCACGTCCACGGCGCGTCGCGCCGCTCGGCGGTGACGGTCCCTGATCGCTCGAACGGTCTCCACAGCGGCCGGGACCGGTAGCCGAGCTGTCGCAAGCTCCACAAGGTGGCCGCCAAGCTGCGCACGGCCGAGTTGAGCAACTCGGGCTTGCTCTCCACCGCCGACCAGTCGACCAGCTTGTCGTGGATCTTGCGCGAGTCGTCGCGGACCGGACCGTACTTCCAGCCGTTGCGGCGGTAATACCGGCACCAGTCCTCATGTTCGGCCTGGGCCATGGCCAGCGCCGAAGAACGGTCAAATCCCAACAGCGCCAACTGTTCCAGCGGCGGAGCGTCGGCCATGTCCCGCCCGGACAGCTGTACCGGCGCGGTGCCCCAGGTGTTCCAGGTGTGGCCCGCGATCTGCTCCACCATCCAGAGCGCGTTGCGCACCTGGCGCCGGTTGGAGCCACGGTAGAACTCGTTCAGTTCGGTCCACGGCATCGCCGCGGGGGATCGCGGCCCGTCCGGGTCCAAGGTGGCGACGTAACGCTCGTGGATCAATCGCGCGGCCCGTTCCCACGCGTCTTGGATCTGCCCTTCGCGGGTGTCGAGGACCAAGGAATACGACTGCAGCAGCCCCACCACCTGGATGGAGTCGTCGGCGATGCTGGCGTTGGTGTCCGAGGCGTAGACCGGCATGTCGGGGAAACGGGCCGCTAGCCTGGTGCCGGTGGTGGCGGTATGGGTGTCGACCAGAATGACGGCGCTGGTCTGTGAATCTGAGTCACCGATCAGTCGCAGCAGTGTGGGCACGGTGGGCGCCTCGGCCACCGCATCGATCGCCGGCCCAGTGGAGGCGAATCCTGCTTGCTGCCGGTAGAACTGGTGATCGGGCA
>NZ_LZLE01000063.1 GCF_001673155.1 Mycobacterium sp. 1423905.2
GGCGACCGCGATCACCGAGTTCGCCGGGCCGTTCTGGAGTGGACGCGCGCTGGGCATCCAGAACACCACCCAACGGGTGATGGCGGCCGCCGGTCCCCCACTGTTCGGTGCGCTGATCAGCGCGGCGCGGTATCCGTCGGCGTGGCTGTTGTGCGGCTTGTTCCCGCTGGCGGCGTTGCCGCTGGTGCCGGTTCGCCTGCTGCCGCCGGGGCTGGAGACTAGAGCGCGGCGACAATCCGTTCGCCGACATCGCTGGTGGCAAGCCGTTCGGTCCCGCGACCGGCGAGGTAGGTCTCGACGGCTCGATCCACCCGCGCAGCGGCGTCGTCCTCCCCCAAGTGAGCAAGCAGCAACGCCACCGACATGATCGCCGCGGTCGGGTCCGCGATCCCCTGACCCGCGATGTCCGGCGCGCTGCCGTGGACCGGTTCGAACATCGACGGGTTGGTGCGCGTCGCGTCGATGTTGCCGCTGGCCGCCAAGCCGATGCCGCCGCACACCGCCGCCGCGAGGTCGGTGATGATGTCGCCGAACAGGTTGTCGGTGACGATGACGTCGAACCGGCCGGGGTTGGTGATCATGTGAATGGTCGCGGCATCGACGTGTAGGTAGGCCACCTCGACGTCGGGGTACTTCTCCCCGATCTCCTGCACCGTCCGCGACCACAACGCTCCGGCGAAGGTGAGCACATTGTTCTTGTGCACCAACGTCAGATGCTTGCGGCGCTGCCGGGCGCGTTCGAAGGCATCGGTGACCACGCGGCGCACCCCGAAGGCGGTGTTCACGCTGACCTCGGTGGCGACTTCGTGGACGGTGCCGACCCGGATCGCTCCGCCGTTGCCGGTGTAGGGGCCTTCGGTGCCCTCCCGCACCACCACGAAGTCGATGTCGGGGTTGCCGGCCAGCGGGCTGCTGACCCCGGGATAGAGCCGGGCCGGGCGCAGATTGACGTGGTGATCCAATGCAAAACGCAGCCGCAGCAGCAGTCCTCGCTCCAGTACGCCGCTGGGCACCGACGGGTCACCGATGGCG
>NZ_LZLE01000064.1 GCF_001673155.1 Mycobacterium sp. 1423905.2
GAGGAAAGCCGCCGTGAGGAGCGCCCCACTCGTGCACCTCACCATCGGTGACCAGGAAAGACGGATCATGCGGTGCCGTTGGTGGTCAGGCCGGCGTGGGCGGTGGCTTTGGTGCCGGTGCTGGTCTCGGTGGCGGCGGGGTGATCGGTGGCCAAGCCGGTATCGGTGGCGCCGTCGGTGGCCAGGCGGGTATCGGTGGCGCGGTCGGTGGTCAGGCCGGCGTGGGCGGTGGCTTTGGTGCCGGTGCTGGTGTCGGTGGCGGCGGGGTGATCGGTGGCCAAGCCGGTATCGGCGGCGCCGTTGGCGGTCAAGCCGGTGTTGGTGGCGGCTTGGGTGCCGGGGCTGGTCTCGGCGGACAGGCAGGCATTGGTGGTGCCGTGGGTGGCCAGGCCGGTGTCGGCGGCGGATTCGGCGCAGGTGCGGGTCTGGGTGGCCAAGCCGGTATCGGTGGCCAGGCTGGCGTCGGTGGCGCGATCGGCGGCCAGGCGGGTATCGGTGGCGCCGTCGGTGGTCAAGCGGGCCTCGGCGGTGGCTTCGGTGCTGGTGCTGGTGTCGGCGGTCAAGCGGGCATCGGCGGCGCGCTCGGTGGTCAGGCCGGCCTGGGTGGCGGATTCGGCGCTGGTGCGGGTCTAGGTGGCCAGGCGGGCCTCGGCGGTCAGGCCGGGGGCGTCTTCGGCGGCGGCTTCAACGGAGCCGCAGGCCTCGGTGGTCAAGCGGGCTTGGGCGCCGGCGCGGGCCTCAACGGCGCCGCAGGCCTCGGCGCGCAGGCGGGCGTGGCAGGTCAGGCGGGTCTGGCCGGACAGGCAGGTCTCGCCAGCCAGGCAGGCCTCGCGAGCCAGGCAGGTTTCGCCAGCCAGGGAAGTTTGGCCGCCGGTGGCGGACTGGCCGGAGCCGGAAACGTCGGTGGCCTGGCCAACGTGGGCGGCAACGCGGTGCTAGCCAGTGGCGCCAGCGGCCAAGCGGGTCTGATCGTCAGCGAGGGCGCCGCCCTCAATGGCGCTGCCACTCCTCACGTGTCCGGCCCGCTCGGCGGTGTCGGCGTGGGCGGCCAGGCCGGTGCTGCCGGAGGTGCGGGCCTGGGCATCGGTGCGGGAGGCGCGCGCGGTGACGTCCTTGCGGGTCAGAACGCCTCGATGGGCACGCACGCGAGTCCGCAACCAGCCGCGGCCGGAACGGGCGCTGGTGTGGGCGCGCAAACGGCCCCCGCAGGCGTCGCGGCCACCGGAGCGGGCGGCGGTCACGTTACGGGTGGACCCGCCGGCAGTACGGCCGGAGCGGGCACACACGGCGGAATCATCGGCGACGAAGGCGCCACGCTTGGCGGCGGCGGCGTGAACCCGGGCGCCGGTGTCAACGCCGGCGGCGGCGTCCACGGTGGCGGGGGCGTCAATGCCGGCGGCGCCAACGCAGGCGGTGTCACGCCTGGCGATCACGGGCCGACCGTCCCGGCTAACCACGGCCCGGTTATCCAGGGCGGCGCCGGGCACGGGACGCCTCCCGCGGGCAGTGGGCCGGTCATCCAGACGCCCGGCGGCGCTGCCGGCCAGGGCGGCGCGGCGGGCCACGGCGGAGCCAACCCGCCGGTGATTCACGCACCGGCGCCGCACACGCAGACGCCAGCCGAGCACACGCCGGCTCCGACGCAGCACGCGCCGATCACTCCGACGCAGCACGCACCGGTCGAGCCGCAGCCGGTCCATCACGAGCCGCCGAGCCCGTCGGTGTTCGGGCACGAGCCGCCTGCGACGCACACACCGCCGGTGCACACCGACCCGTCGTCGCACGGCCCGGTCGGTCACCACGGGTTCTGACTGGACCCGACCGACGAAACCGGCGGGGACCTGCATGGTCCCCGCCGATTCGTCCGCTTACCGTGATGTGGAATGCAAGCGATCGAGAGGAGCGGCGCGGTGACTCAACCCGATGACCCGCGTCGCGTCGGTGTGATCGTCGAATTGATCGACCACACCGTGGCGATCGCCAAGTTGCACGACCGCGGGGATCTCGTCCAGCGCCTGACTCGGGCGCGCGACCGCATCCTCGACCCGCAGATTCGCGTCGTGATCGCCGGTCAGCTCAAGCAGGGCAAGAGCCAGTTGCTCAACTCGTTGCTCAACCTGCCGGTCGCGCGTGTCGGTGACGACGAGGCGACCGTCGTCACCACTGTCGTCAGTTACAGCGCCGAGCCGTCGGCCCGGCTGATCGTGGCCGCGGGACCCGAAGGTGAGATGGCGGCGGTCAACATTCCCATCGACGAGATCAACACCGACCTGCGCCGGGCGCCTCAGGCGGGCGGTCGGGAAGTGTTGCGTGTCGAGATCGGTGCGCCCAGCCCACTGCTGCAAGGCGGATTGGCGTTCATCGACACCCCGGGCGTAGGCGGGCACGGTCAACCGCACTTGTCGTCGACGCTGGGCTTGCTGCCCGACGCCGACGCACTGCTCATGGTCAGTGACACTAGCCAGGAATTTACCGAACCCGAGATGTGGTTCATCCGAAAGGCTTTCGAGATCTGCCCGGTCGGCGTCGTCGTTGCCACCAAGACCGATCTGTATCCGCGCTGGCGAGAGATCGTCAACACCAACGCCGCGCACTTGCAACGCGCCCGAGTGCCGATGCCGATCATCCCCGTCTCATCGCTGTTGCGCAGTCACGCAGTGACGCTCAACGACAAGGAACTCAACGAGGAGTCCAACTATCCGGCAGTGGTGAAGTTCCTCAGCGACAAAGTGCTGTCCCGCCAGACCGACCGGGTCCGCGACGACATCCTCGAGGAAATACGTTCCGCGGCACAACAATTAGCGGTATCGGCGGGTTCGGAACTATCTGTCGTCAACGACCCGACCATGCGCGAACGGCTTAGTGACGACCTGGAACGACGCAAACGCGAAGCGCAGGACGCCGTGCAGCAGACCGCGTTGTGGCAACAGGTGCTCAACGACGGGTTCACCGACCTCAGCACCGACGTGGATCACGATCTGCGGGTGCGCTTTCGCGCCATCACCGATGACCTTGAGCAGCAGATAGATTCGTGTGACCCAACTCGGCATTGGGCCGAAATCGGCACCGATGCCGAGGACGCTGTCGCCAAAGCGGTCGGAGACAACTTCGTCTGGGCCTATCAGCGCGCCGAAGCGTTGGCCGACGAGGTAGCCCGATCGTTCCTCGACGCCGGTCTGGATTCGGTGGTTTCACCCGAGCTGACCGCCCGCCTGATGGGCGGTGAGTTCGGCCGGCTCAAGGCGCTGAACCGGCTGGAGTCCAAACCAATCGGTAAGGGGCAGAAGGTCGTCTCCGGATTGCGGGGCTCCTACGGCGGCGTGGTGATGATCGGCATGCTGTCCTCGGTGGCCGGTTTGGGTCTCTTCAACCCGGTTTCGGTGGGCGCCGGGCTGGTACTGGGCCGGATGGCATACAAGGAGGACAAGGAAAACCGGCTCTTGCGGGCCCGCAGCGAGGCAAAGGTGAACGTGCGTCGCTTCATCGACGAAGTGTCGTTCGTCGTCGGCAAGGAATCGCGCGACCGCCTCAAGACGATTCAGCGGACCCTGCGCGACCACTACCGCGACATCGCCAACGAGGTCACCCGGTCGCTGAACGAGTCGTTGCAAGCCATGATCACCGCCGCGCACATGGAAGACGTCGAGCGTGACAACCGGGTGCGCGAGCTGGAACGGCAACTGGACATCCTCACCCAGGTCATCGACAACGTCGACAAGTTGCGCGCGCCGGTGACCGTAGGACGAGGGTGAGCACAAGCGATCGGGTCCGGGCCATCTTGGCCGGGACCATCCAGGCCTATCGCGGCGAGCCCGCCTATCGTCACCGCGCCGACGTCTTCCACGAACTCAATCGCATCGGCGCGCGACTGAACGAGCCGATCCGCATCGCGCTCGCCGGCACTCTCAAGGCGGGGAAGTCGACGCTGCTAAACGCGCTCGTCGGGGACGACATCGCGCCCACCGACGCGACCGAGGCCACTCGCATCGTGACGTGGTTTCGGCACGGACCGGCGCCCAAGGTCACCGCCAACCACCGCGGCGGGCGGCGCACCAACGTGCCGATCATTCACCGCGACGGGCTCAGCTTCGACATGGCCCGGCTCAATCCCGCCGAGGTGGTCGACCTCGACGTCGAGTGGCCCGCCGAAGAATTGGCGCAGACCACCATCATCGACACCCCGGGCACCTCGTCGCTGACGCGCGACGCCTCCGCGCGCACCTTGCAACTGCTGGTTCCCGACGATGGCGTGCCGCGGGTGGACGCGGTGGTCTTCCTGCTGCGCACCCTCAATGCCGCCGACGTCGCCCTGCTCAAGCAAATCGGTGGACTGGTGGGAGGTTCGGCGGGCGCGCTGGGCATCGTCGGCGTCGCCTCGCGGGCCGACGAGATCGGCGCCGGCCGCATTGACGCGATGATGTCGGCCCAGGACGTCGCCAAGCGGTTCACCGCCGAGATGAACCAGACCGGCATCTGCCAGGCGGTGGTACCGGTGTCTGGGTTGCTCGCCCTGACCGCCCGCACCTTGCGCCAAAGTGAGTTCTACGCGTTGCAGCAGCTTGCCCGCGCCGACACCACAGAGTTGAACAAGGCCTTGCTCAGCGTGGACCGGTTCGTCCGGCCGGACAGTCCGTTGCCGGTGGACGCCGGGACCCGCGCGCAGTTGCTCGAGCGCTTCGGCATGTTCGGGATTCGGATCTCGCTGGCGGTGTTGGCCGCCGGCGTCAACGACTCGGCGGGACTGGCCGCCGAATTGCTGGAACGCAGCGGGCTGGTGGCTTTGCGCGACGTCATCGATCAGCAGTTCGCGCAGCGCGCCGACATGCTCAAGGCGCATACCGCCCTGCTGTCGTTACGCAGGTTCGTCGAGTCGCATCCGGTGCTGGCGACGCCCTACGTGATCGCCGACATCGACCCGCTGCTCAACGACACCCACGCGTTTGAGGAACTGCGGCTGCTGAGCGTATTGGCGTCGCGGCAAACGACCTTGAACGAGGACGAGATGGCTTCGCTGCGGCGCATCCTCGGCGGTTCGGGCACCCAGCCGGCCGCCCGGCTGGGCCTGAGCGCCGCGGACGCCAGCGAAGGCCCGCGCGCCGCATTCGCCGCCGCCCAACGCTGGCGCCGCCGCGCGGAACATCCGCTCAACGACCCCTTCACCGCTCGGGCCTGCCGCGCCGCGGTGCGCAGCGCCGAGGCGATGGTCGCGGAGTTCGCCGCGCGCCGCTAGGTCAGGGACGCCGCGGCGGGAAGAAGGGGGGACGTTCCCGCGTGGTGGTCGGCGCTGCCGTGGTAGTGGCCTGCGAGGTCGTCGGCGGCGCGGTCGTCGTCGGCTGCGTCGTCGTGGTGGTCGGCGCAGGCGTGGTGGTGGTCGTGCTCGGCGTGGTCGTGGGCGGCGGTTCGGTGGTCGTGGTGGTCGCCGGCGGCGCTTCGGTGGTCGGTGGGGGCGGTGGCGGTGTCACCACCGTGACGGTGGGGCTGTTGTTCGGGCCGACCACCGTTGTGGTGATGGGCTCAGGTGGGGGTTGCGGGGACGTGGTGTTGACCGGCTTGTTGCTCTCCGGGCGCAGGGTGAGCGCCAAAATGATGGCGACCAGGATGGCCACGCCCGCACCGGCGACACCCAACACCAGGGCCCAGCGCTTGTACCAGGGCAGCGGTCCGGGCTCGGCGGGGTAGCGGTCATCGTCAGCAGGCGGGGGCGCCGGCGGGTAGTCGTTGGCCGATGCCACCGGCGCATAGTCCGCAGGTCCGGTGTAGGGCACCGGTTCGGCGCCGGTGCCGGGATCTTCCGACCACGCCAAGGCGCCGAAGTTGCCGGTGCCGGGGCCATCGGCCCCGGGCGCGACGGCGGCCGTGGTGGCGTCGTTGACGAACGCGGTGGGCGCCGCTTCGGTCGCCGGTCCGGCGGTCCCGACAAATGAGGTTGGGACGTCGACGGCCGGGCCGACGCCGGTAGCCAGGCCCGCCGACAAGGCGTCGAGCGCCAGGGCCGTCGCTCCGGCAGCGGCACTGAACAGCGGCTGCGGTGTGGTGTACACGGGCGCCTGCAGTCGCTCGGACAGCCGGGTGGTGACCAGGGGGATACTCGCTCCACCGCCGACGGTGGCGATCGCGGCCAGACTGGCCGGTGCGATGCCGTTGCGCTGCAGCACATCTGCGACGGCGGCGGCGAATCGGTCCAGGGGCCCGGAGATGAGTTGCTCGAACTCGGCGCGGGACAAGCGGGAACCCGCCATGCCGGACGTACCTCCAGCCGCCGGGAGGCTCGCCACCGTGGCCACCGAGAGTTGCTCTTTGGCCCGCCGGCAGTCAGCCAGCAGGCGCGTGACCGGTGCCATGCCGGTTTCCGCCCCGGCGGCGGCGGTGGTGTCGGCGCCCGGTGCGGTGACCAAGTGGTGGTCGAGGATCAGCTGGTCGATCTCGTCGCCGGAGAACTCGCGGTAGCGAACGGTCGGGCCGAGTTGCCGGAAGGTCGGGCCGGCGTTGGCCAAGGTGATGCTGGTCCCGCTGGCGCCGAAGTCACACAGGGCGACCACGCCCGAGGTCGGGAAACCAGGTCGGGCGGCCAGCGTGTTGAACGCGGCCTGAGCGTCGGAGATCAATTCCGGTGCGACACCGTTGGGCGACAGGGCGGGCCGGGCGGGCAGCGCGTCGCGCAGCGCGGCCGTTTGCGCGTCTGACCAATAGGCGGGCACGGCGATCGTGACGGGCGCGCCGTAGCCGACAGTGCGGGCCATCGCGTCGAGGGCTTCCACCGTCAGCGCCGCACCGAGGTACTTGGTTCCGTCGGCAGCAACGAGCGGTGCTTGGTCGCCGACGCGTTCGACGAATCCGCGAAGGACGAGCCCGGGTTCGGTCAGGTTTGGGTTTTCTTCGGGTAGGCCCACTTCGGGTGCCCGGTGGCCGAACAAGGTCAGGACCGACGAGCGGGTCACCGGGTTTGCGCCAGATCGAGCCGCGACCAGGTTCGCCACCCCGATCGACAACCCGAGCGACTCGCTCATACCCACACCCCTGTATCCGTCGTTGCTGCTGGCGGTCGGCCGTTCCCCACCATAGCGGCCCGAAGTAGGCAGACCCTTGGTCGTCCTCGGCTCACAGGCCGGGCGGCAGATTGATGACGGTAGGGATCAGCGGCAGCGTGATTTGCGAGGGAAGCCTGGGCAGCGCACCCTCGCCGCGCGAGTTCGTGGTGGTCGGCGCCGTGGTCGCGGTCGTCGTCGTTGTTGTGGTCGTTGTCGTTGTGGTGGTCGTCGACGGCGTGGTGGTCACCGACGTCGTGGTGGGAGCCGTGGTTGTCGCCGTCGTGGTCGCTGTGGTGGTTGCGGGTGGTGTCGGAGCGGGGCCTTGGGAGAGCAGGATGATCCCGTAGATGATGATCCCGATCAAGATGGCAATCAGCACGCCCCAGCCGACCAAGGCGAGCGGTTTGCGCCATCCTGGGGTCGGTTCGGGTCCTTGTTCGTACTGGCCGTAGACGGGCTCGTTGGCGCCAGGGTCCGGCGCGTCGTACCTTGCCACGGGCGCTGATGCTAGCCGCTGCGGTGAGTCAGGCACGGCCCGCCACACACGTCGTTGCCGATCGGTGACCTGCTGTTAAGGAAGGTTTGGCGGCAACGTAATCGGCGACGGCACACCGGGAATGGTGATCACCGAAGGCAGTGGCGGCAGGTGGTGGTGCGAGGGCGGCGACGACGGGGGCTGCTGCCGGGGTGGCTGACCCCGGGGCGAGGTGGCCGGCGGGGCCGGAGGCGCGGCCGAGGTGCTGGGCGGTGCCTCGGTGGGGGTTTCCGACGTCGTCTCGGTCGTGGTGGTCGCGGGCGGCTCGGTGGTGGTAGTCGTGGTGGCCGTCGTCCGCGACGTGGTGCTCGGAGTGGGAGTGGAGCCCTGGTCATTACCGAGCAACTGCAGGATGCCGTAGACGATGAGCGCCAGCAGGATCAAGACCAGCAGCGCCCAGCCGATGAGGGCCGCGGGTTTGCGGTACCAGGGACGGGCGTCGGTGTCCGGTTCGAGCGGGTCGATCTGACCCTGGTCCACCGGTGGCGGCCCCTCCACCGTCTCCTGTTGGGATCGCGGCGTCGACTCCACGGTGAACTGCTGGGACGGTGGTGGCGGCCCTTGCGGGCCTGGGGCCCACGGGCTCTGCGGCGGCGGCCCCTGCGGCGGCGGCCCCTGCGGCGGCGGCCCCTGCGGCGGCGGCCCCGGCGGAGGTCCTTGGGGCGGCGGTCCCGGCGGCCGGTTTCCGCCCATGCCCATGGGCCCGTACTGGGTGTGCTGCTCATGGAAGTCATCCGGTGGGCCGTAGCGTTCCACGGCACCGATGGTACTGACGCCCTATGTCGGCGCGGTCACGGTTGCCGATCGTTAGCAAAGTCGACCGGCCGGAACTTCCCGGCGGCCAGCTTGCCTTCGATCTCCTCCAGGCTCCTGCCGGTGAGGTCGGGCAATCGGAAGAACACGAACAGCCAGGCGCCGACGTTGAACAAGGCATACATCCACATCGTCGGCCCTACCCCGATGGCGCCGATGGTGGTCAGCAGTGTCGACGTGATGACCACGTTGGTCGCCCACATCACCGCCGTTTGCGCGGCCGTGCCCGCCGGGCGGACCGCTAGGGGGAGGATCTCGGAGCCGGTCACCCATCCGGCCAGCTGTAAGCCGCCGGCGTTGAAGAGCATGAACACGATGAGGCAGGCGACGATGAACGGCACCGAGTCCCGGCCGCTGTTGCCGGTGACGAATAGCAGCCCCAGCACGAACAGGCTCACCGCCGCGCCCGGGACCATGAACAGGATGAGCCGGCGTCGTCCCACCTTGTCGATGATGCTGAGTCCGACGAGCTGGGCGAGCAGGTAGCTGAGGCCCAGGCCGACGGAGACGTCCAGCGCGACGGAGGTGGGGAATCCGTTGTCGGTCAGGATGGTCGGCGAGTAGTAGACGATCATCTCGATGCCGCTGAGTTGGGTGAACATGGCGTAGCCGCAGCCGAGTATCACTGCCGGGCGCACCCATTTCTCCCGCAGGCCCGACCACCCGGAAGTGCTCGCCAGCTTCTCCGCGTGGGCCGACTGCACCATCTCGTGCAGTTCGGCCCCCACGTCGTACCCGGGCGGGCGCACCCGCTGCAGCACCAGGCGAGCCTGGTCCAGATCGCCGCGCAGGACCAGCCACCTGGGGCTTTCCGGCAGCCGCAGCAGGAGCGCCAGCATGATTGCGGCGGGGACGGCGGCGATGCCGATGGACCACCGCCATGGAATGAACTCGGACGCGCCGATGATGGTCGCGACCAGGATGCCCACCCCGATGGCGACCTGGAAACACAGCACCAGGCGGCCGCGGTAGTGCTTCGGCGCGAGTTCGGCGACATAGGTCGGGGCGGTCAGCGTTCCACCGACCGCGAAGCCCAGGACCAGTCGCCCCAGCGACAGCAGGACGGGGTTGGGCGACAGCGCACACCAGAGCGCGCCGACCACGAAGATGGCGGCCAATAGCACCAGGGTGGGTTTGCGGCCGCGCTGGTGCGTGAGGTGGCTGGAAACCAGCGCTCCTATGACCGCGCCCACCAGAATGCTGGCCGCGATCACCTGCTTCCAGCTCTCGGCGATACCGAAGTCTTTGGTCATCTGCAGCAGGGCGCCGGAGATGATTCCGGTGTCGTAGCCGTAGAGGGCGCCCGAGATGGCCGGCACCAGCGCGACGACGACCACCGCCCGCGTCAGCTCTGTGGGCGCAGCAACCTGCTCAGATGAAGCCATGCCGTGCGCCCCCAGTCCGCGTGACCGCCAGCGCCGTGCACGCTCGCCGTTTTCACGGTATAGCGCAGAGTTCAGAAGGTGGTGACCTTCTCGATGCTGACGAACATGCCGTGGCCGGTGGCGTTGTTCTGGAATCGGGTGCCGTCCTTGGTGGCGACGATGGTCCAGCCCTGGGCGTCGTAGGTCTGGTAGTCGATGGTGACGGTGGGAATGGCGCCGAGATTGCCCAGGATCCATTGGACGTTGCCGGTCGAGGTGATGTGGACACCGTTGGCGTGTTCGCCGTCCTGCATGGGCGAGTGGGTGAACGGCGCCTCACAGCCGACGCTGTCCTTGTTGATCTGGCAGCGCGTCAGGCCGGACTTGGTCTCGATGAACACCCAACCGCTCTCGTCCGGCTTGAGCGGGACGGCGCCCGCGGGTGCGGTAGGAGTCGGGGAGGGTGCGGAGGAGGGCGCCGGGATGGTCGTCGACGTTGTCGGCGGAATGGTGCTCGGTCGGGGCGTGGGGTATGACGGTTCGGTGGGTCCGGCGCCCGGCGCGGCGATCGGTCTGCCGTTGATGATGCTGCTGCATCCGGCCAGAAGTGACGTGGCGGCCAACAGGGCCGCCACGCCATGCCGTGCTCTCAGCGATAACCGCACGCGCAACTCCCCCGGGGAAATCCGAATACCAAGCAGTCAGATTACGCAGTGGAACGCGCAAGTTACTGGGGCGACGCGGTTTTGGGACCGCGCCGATGACAAAGCGTTATCGCGACGCCGGCGACTCGACCTGACCCGCCATCGACTCCGCGGCGCGATGAGCCGCGGCGACAATGCCTTGGTATCCCGTGCACCGACAGAAGTTGCCGGACAGGCCTTCTCGGATCTGCTCGTCGGTGGGGTTGGGGATGTCCCGCAGCAACGCCGTGAGCGACATGACGAACCCCGGCGTGCAGAAGCCGCACTGCAAGCCATGGCATTCGCGCAGCGCGGCCTGCACCGGGGACAGTTCGCCGTCGGGTGAGGCGATGCCTTCGACCGTGGTCACTTCCAGCCCGTCGGCCTGCACCGCGAACAACAGACACGACCGCACGGCGGCACCGTCGAGGAGGACCGTGCAGGCGCCGCAGGCCCCGTGCTCGCAGCCCAGATGCGTGCCGGTGAGCCCGCACTTTTCGCGGAGGAAGTCGGCCAACGTCATCCGGGGTTCGACCCTGGCCGAAGCCGGGTTCCCATTGATTGTCAACCGGATTGGCTCCTCATGCATTGGCTGCCCCCACCATTGCTTCGTTGACGGCTTCGCTCCAAGCCCGTGCCGTCATAGTGGCTCCGACCCGGGCCCGATAGGACGCCGAGCCCTGCAGGTTCGTCGGGATGTCATCGAGCCCGGTCACGGCGGACTCACCGACCTCGTCGGCGGACACGTCGCTGACGTGCTTGCCGACGACGGCCTGCTCGGCGAGCGTTGCCCGCTTCGGTGTCGCTCCCAGTCCCAACAGGCCAATCGCGCACCGGGAGACTCGGTCTTGGTCGTCGAGCGCAACGGCGACCATCGAGCCGGCAATCGCGTAATCGCCGTGCCGCCGGGCGAATTCCTGAACCGCGAAACCGGATGGTCCGGCCCACTGGGGGAATCGCACGCCGGTGAGCACCTCATCGGAGTCCATGGTGGTTTCCCACAGGCCGGCGAAGAAGTCGGATGCGGCGATCTCGCGCCGGCCGCGTGGTGACAACACCTCCATGGTCGCGTCCAGTGTCAGCGCCACCGTCGGGTATTCACCGGCCGCGTCGGCGTGGGCGATCGACCCGCCCAGCGTGCCCCGGTTGCGGATCTGGAAGTGTCCGATGAATGGGGTCACCCGGGTGAGGAGCGGAACCGTTTGCCGCACCCGGTGATCGGCGCCGACGGTGGCCTCGGTGGTTCCGGCGCCGATCCACAACTGGCCGCCGCGCTGCTCGATGCCGCGCAGCTCAGCCAGCCGCGAGATGTCGATCAGATGGTCGAAGAAGGCCAGTCGCATGGACAGCATCGGTACCAGGCTCTGACCTCCGGCCAACAACTTGGCCTCGTCGCCGAATTCCGCGAGCAGGCCTACGGCGTCCTCGACCGTATCGGGGCGGTGGTAGTCGAATGTCGCCGGCTTCATCGTTGCGCCTCGGACAGCAAGGCGGCGATCGACGCGGGGCTCGCCGGCAGGCGGGTGACGGTGACACCCAACGGCGCCAACGCATCGTTGATCGCGTTGATCACCGCGGGCACCGAGCCGATCGCGCCGCCCTCTCCGACGCCTTTGTAGCCGCCCGGTCCTGGACCGGGTATCTCGACGTGGCCGTACTCGATCCAGGGCACCTCGGTGGCCGTCGGCAGCAGGTAGTCGACAAACGTTGTGGCCAAGGGGTTTCCGTCGTCGTCGTAGACCATGTCCTCCATCAGCGCGCCACCGATGCCCTGCACCGTGCCGCCGGCGATCTGGCCTTCCACAATCGCCGGGTTGATCATCGGCCCGACGTCCTCGCTGACGATGTAGCGCAGCAGCGTCACCTTTCCGGTCTGTGGGTCGACTTCGCAGGTGCAGGCGTGAGTTGCGTTGGCCCACAGGATCGGTGCGGTGGCGACATAGCGCGCGGTGGCCTCCAGAACGGGCGAGACGTCCGGCGGCAACTGTTGTGGTTCGTAGTAAGCCGTGTATGCCAGTTCGCCGAAGGTGACCCTGCGCGACGAGTCCCCGCGCACCGCCGCCGTCGACTGGGCGAGCTCGACGTCGGACTCGGGCACTTTGAGCCGGTGTGCGGCCATGGCCACTATCCGCTGCCGCAGCACGCTGCCCGCCTCGTTGACCGCGCCGGCGGTCATCGGTCCGCTACGGCTGCCCTGGGTTCCGGCCCCGTATGGGGTGACCGCGGTGTCGCCTTGGATGGTGGCCACGTCGTCGATGTCGGCGCCCAGCGCGTCGGCGGTCAGCTGAACGACGGTGGTTTCCAGGCTGTTTCCGCTGGAGCCGCCGTTGACGTAGACGTTGATCTTGCCGGTCGGTTCCATCCGGATGGTGGCGCCTTCAGTGGCCAGGTGTCCGGTCGCCGCGCCCGTCGGTTCGATGTAGGCCGAGAAGCCCAGGCCCAGGTAACGACCCTGGGCTAGCGCCTCTCGTTGCTCTTTGCGGAACCCTTCGTGGTCAAGGATTTTGACCGCTTGCTCGAAGGTGTCCATCGGCGCGACGTGGTCGTAGGGCATGCCGTTGGGGTTGAAGTAGGGCATCTCGTCTCGGCGCAGCAAGTTGCGCCGCCGCAATTCGACCGGATCGAGGTTCATCTTGCGTGCGGCGATGTCGAACAGCACCTCGCGGGCCAGCGTTTCGTATTGCCAGGGGCCGCGATAAGCCGCCAGGCCACTGGTGTTGGAGAAGACGGTTTTGTAGTTGAAGCTGGCTTTGGGCACCCGATACGGGCCGGGGAAGAACATGCCGATGGCAGCGGTGGTCAGTACCGGGTAGGGCGTCGGGTAGGCGCCGATGTCCTGGGCATAGTCGATGTCGACCGCCCGCAGCAGTCCGTCCTCGTCAAAGGCCATGCGGCCGGTGCCGTTCACGTGTCGGGCCTGACCGGCCGACATCAGGTTCTCGCGCCGGTCTTCAATCCACTTCAGCGCGGCCGGCACCTTGCGGGCGGCCAGCATGATGCACATGTCTTCGCGCATCGGGACCACTTTCTGCCCAAAGCCGCCGCCGGTGTCGCGCATGATGACCCGAACCCGTTGTGCCGCAATGCCCAACAACCGGGCGCAGAATGCGCGCAGTTCGTGCGGTGTCTGCGTGGACGCCCACAACGTGAGCTCCCCGGTCGCGGCTGACCATTCGACCACCAGACCGCGCGTCTCGATCGGGACCGGGGCGTAGATCTGTTGATAGACAGTCTCTTTCACCACACATGGTGAGGTGTCGAAGATCTCTTCGTCCGGCGGTGCGCCGGCCATCCCACCTGCGACGTTGTTGGGATAGGTGTCGTGCACCAGGACCTCGGATTCCTGGGCCTGGGTGAAGTCGGTGACGGCCGGCAGCGGGTCGTAGTCGACGTCGATCAGTTCCAGCGCGTCCTCGGCGAGGTAACGGTTCTCGGCCACCACCAACGCCACCGGGTCCCCGACGAACTTGGCCTCGCCTTCGGCCAGTGGCGGGCGCGGTGTGTCGGGCATGTCCTTGCCCGCCACGGCATGCCAGGCTTCCTTGACGTCGGGATTGAGGTCCGCGGCGGTGAACACCGCATGCACTC
This sequence comes from Mycobacterium sp. 1423905.2, assembly GCF_001673155.1. Classification (GTDB taxonomy): domain Bacteria; phylum Actinomycetota; class Actinomycetes; order Mycobacteriales; family Mycobacteriaceae; genus Mycobacterium. The sequence goes on from NZ_LZLE01000064.1 coordinate 14,012, forward strand.
CGGGCAACTCCAGTGCCGCCGAGGCGTCGATGCCGTTGATCCGGGCGCGGGCGAACGGGCTGCGCACGAAGCAGGCGTGCAGCATGCCCGGCCGGGAGATGTCGTCGACGAAGCCGCCGCGGCCGGTCAGCAGCCGGCCGTCTTCGACCCGTTGCACCCGGGTGCCGGCATAGCGGGGCGCCGGGGCCTCGTGTACGTCCTGCGTCATGACGCTCCATCCGGTTGTCACCTAATGAGAAGCTGAATGTCATCATAGGAGAGTGGCGTTATCGCAGTCGATAGCCGTCGGAGTCTTGCTTGCTGCGGGCGCCGGTCGACGGTACGGAAAGCCCAAAGTGCTGGTCGAGGGATGGCTGGACACAGCTGTTGACGCGCTGCAGGATGCGGGCTGCGCCGAGGTGGTGCTGGTGTTGGGGGCCGCCCAGGTGCCGGTTCCGGCCGGAGTCACCGCGGTCACCGCGTCCGACTGGGCGCAGGGCCTCAGCGCCTCGGTGCGGGCCGGCCTGACCGAGGCCGATCGGCTGGGCGCGGATTATGCGGTGCTGCACGTCGTGGACACGCCCGACGTTGGGCCCGCCGTGGTGGCCCGGGTGCTCGAACGCGCTTTGGCGTCGAGCAGTGGGCTGGCCCGCGCTTCCTTCGGCGACCGGCCGGGACACCCCGTGGTCATCGCTCGTCGGCACTGGCCGGACGTCCTGGCGCAGCTGTCCGGCGACGAAGGTGCCGGAGCCTATCTGCGCAGCAGGGGCGACGTCGAAGTGGTCGACTGCAGCGACCTGGCCGTCGGCTTGGACATCGACGAAGACTTCGACGAGCGCGCCTGAAGCCCTCAGAGCTCCGGCGTCGGCTCGTCGGACTCACTGGTGGCGCGCACCCGATCGCGGATCAGGAACCATCCGCCGACCAGGCTGGGAACCGCGATGGCCAGCGCGGCCAGCATCCAGCGGCCGTACAGCTCGTCGAAGAACATCAGCAGCAGCACCGCCAGCAGGAAAACCAGCGTCAGGTAGCCGGTGTAGGGCGACAGCGGCATCCGGAAGCGGGGCCGCTCCAGCTCACCGGTCTTGGTCAACCGGTGAAACCGGATTTGGCAAGCCACGATGGTGGCCCAGGCGACGATTACCCCGGTGGCGGCGATGTGCAGGACGATCTCGAAGGCCTGGCTGGGTTTGACGGCATTGAGCACAATGCCCAGCAATCCGATCGCGGCGGTCAGCAGGATGCCGCCGTAGGGCACCCCGTTCTTGGACATCGCCGCGGTGAACTGAGGGCCGCTGCCGTTGATCGCCATCGAACGCATGATCCGCCCGGTGGAGTACAGGCCGGCGTTCAGGCTGGACAGTGCCGCGGTGAGCACGACGAGGTTCATCAGGCTACCGCCGCCGGCGAACCCGATCTTGGAGAAGAAGGTGACGAACGGGCTGACGTGGTCCTGGTAGGCGGTGTAGGGGAGCAGCAGCGCCAGCAGCACCGTCGACCCGATGTAGAAGACCGCGATGCGGAACACCACAGAGTTGATGGCTCGCGGCATGATCCGCTCCGGATCGGCGGTTTCCCCGGCGGCGATGCCCACCAATTCGATGGCGGCATAGGCGAAGACAACGCCGGAGGTGACCAGGATCAGCGGCAGCATGCCGGTCGGCAACAGCCCGCCGTGATTCGACCACAACGACACTCCGGTCTGCTGACCGTCGACCTTGACCCGCCCGGCGAGAAACACGGTGCCCACGACCAAGAAGGTCACCAGCGCCAAGACCTTGACCAACGCGGCCCAGAATTCCAGCTCACCGAACAGCTTGACCGAGATCAGGTTCATGGACAGCACCACCACCAGCGCGACCAGCGCCAGCGCCCATTGCGGGACGACCTGGAACGCCTTCCAGTAATGGCAGTAATGCGCGATCGCGGTGGTGTCCACGATGCCGGTCATCGCCCAGTTGACGAAGTACATCCAGCCGGCCGCAAAGGCCACCTTCTCCCCGAAGAATTCGCGCGCGTAGGACACGAACGACCCCGACGACGGGCGGTGCAACACCAGTTCGCCGAGCGCGCGCAGGATCAGGAAGACGAAGATGCCGCAGATCCCGTAGACGATGAACAACCCGGGTCCGGCCGAGGCGAGCCGACCGCCGGCGCCGAGGAACAGACCGGTTCCGATGGCGCCGCCCAGGGCGATCATCTGCAATTGCCGGTTCTTCAGCGATTTGTGGTAGCCCGTGTCTTCGCGGGTCAGCGCGCTTGCCGACGGTGCCATCGGGATCACGTTATCCCACGCTCCGCTGCCAGCGTTACCGGTTAACACCCTGGGAACATTCCACTCAGAGCTTGAGCAGTCGTTCGGCATTTCGGTAGCTGATGCTGGTGCGGTCGTCTTGGCTCAGCGGCAGATTGTCGAAGAAGTCTCGCGCGGCGCACATGTCCCCGAACGGATAGTCGGCGGAAAACATCACGCGCGCGATGCCGACCTGCGCCACCAGGTTGGCGTAGGTCGCTTCGTCGTTGAAGTTGGCGAACGTGTAGTTCAGGTTTTGCCGCAGGTAAGTGCTGACGGGGTGCTTGAGCCCGGTCAGGTCGGGCCGCAGCGTGTCGTCGAAGCGCGGCAGCATGAACGAGATCGCCTCGCTCATGTGCCCGATGACGAATTGCAGCGACGGGTGTCGGTCGAACACCCCGCCGAGGATGAGGCGCAGCACGTGAGTGCCGGTGTTGATGTGCCAGCCCCAGCCGACGGTGGCCAGCGTGAACGTGACCCGGTCGGAGAAGCCGGCGTAGCAGGACTCGATCACGGCCGGCGGCGGGATGGTCGGGTGCAGGTAGATCGGCACGTTGAGGGCGGCGGCGCGGTCCAGGATCGGCTCGAAAGTGGGGTCGTCGAGGTAGACGCCCTGGCAATGGCCGTTGATGACCGCCCCTACGAACCCGTGCTGGCGCACCGTGCGTTCCAGTTCCTCGGCGGCCGCCTCCGGTGCGCTGATGGGCAGGGCGGCGAAGCCGGCCAGCCGGTCGGGGTAGCGGCTGATCGCGTCGGCGAGTTCGTCGTTGCAGTCGCGGGCGAGCAGGCAAGCCGCCGGCCCGTCCATCTGTTCGACGGCCGGCGCGGCCAGCGAAAGTACGGAGACGTCGATGCCGGCGTCGTCCATCGCTGCGATGCGGGCCTCGCCGAGATCGCACAGCGGTTCGGCGATGCCCGGGCGGTTCTGCAGCCACCCGCCTGGTCCGTTGAGGAAGCGCGTGGTGGCGTAGTGCTCTTCGAGGGCGATGGTGCGCATCTGGACGACTCCGGCTATGAGGGCGTAACGCCCCGACCGTACGCGGCGAAGGCTCATCACGCCTAATGAAAGCTCGTGATCAACGCCAGCATTATCGGTGATAATGCGCGAGTGGATTTGCGGCACCTCGAATACTTCCTTGCTGTTGCCGACGAACGCAGTTTCACCGGGGCGGCAAAGAAGCTGCACGTGGTGCAATCCGGCGTCTCGGCGACGATTCGGGCCCTGGAACGGGACCTGGGCGTCGAGCTGTTTGCTCGCGGTCCGGCCGGAGTGGCGTTGACCCCGGCGGGACACGAGCTGCGCCCGCACGCCCGCGCCACTCTCGACGCGGTGCGCGCTGCCAAGGACGCCGTGCACGCCACTCGCGGCGCGGTGCGGGGCACCGTCACCGTGGGTACCTTGACGTCGATCGACGTCATCGACCTGCCGGCGTTGCTGGCCGAACTGTACGAGCGCCATCCCGCGGTGCAGGTGCATTTGCGCTCGACCATGGCCGGCTCGGCCGGACTCGCGCGGGAGCTGCGCGACGGCGACCTGGATATCGCATTCATCGCGTTCACCGGCACGCCTCCGTCCGACCTGCACGCCCGACTCGTCGCCACCGCACCACTGTTGCTGGTGGTACCCGCCCGGCACCCGCTGGCCGGACGAACCGAGGTGGCGCTAGCCGATCTGGCCGGCAGGTCGTTCGTCGACGGACCACCCGGTTATGCCAACCGGGCCTTGGTGGACGACGCGTTCAGCGCCGCCGGGATCGCACGCACCGTCGCCTTGGAGGTCGCCGACATCGGCACGGCCGCGGCCTACATCCGCAAGGGCCTGGGCATCGGATTCCTGACACCGTTCATGCTCGACGGCATCGACGCCTCGGGCCTGGCCCGGCTGCGAATCTCCGATTGCGACCTGCGCTGGCGGCTCTACGTCACCACTTCCTCGAGCCGTCGGCCCAGCGCGGCCGCACAGGCGCTGCTGGACCTGATCGAAGCCGCGGCACCGAATGAGGTCACTGCGCGGTGAGCGCCTGAACCGCCGGGGCGAACATGGTCTGTTTGATCGCGCCCAGCGTGCCGGGATTCTTGCTGCCGAGCGGACGCAGCACGTCCAGCGCCGCAGCGGTCACCGCACCCTCGCCCGCGGTCGCATCGACGATTCCCGCTGCAGCGGCGTCGCTGCCGCCGAAGCGCCGGCCGGTCGTCATCGAAGCCACGGCCGCTTGCGGGGTCAACTTGGCCTGGATCAGGGCGGCCATGCCTTCGGTGAACGGAATGTTGATGTCCACCTCGGGGAAGCAGAAGAAGCCGCGGTCGGCACGCATCACCCGGAAGTCGTGGGCGATCGCCAGCATCGCCCCGGCGCCGAACGCGTGGCCGACGACCGCCGCGGCGGTGGGGATGGGCAGTGTCAGCATGCGCGCGAGCAGAGCGTGCACGCGGCCGACATACCACTGCGTTTGGTCACCGTGGGCGACCAGCCAGTCCAGATCCAGCCCATTGGTGTAGAACTTGCCCACCGCCGTGGTGACCAGACCGTGGGCGCCGCTGGCTTCGACGTCGTCGAGCCGCGCGTTGATGTCGTCCAGAAACTCAGGGGAGAAGCGGTTTTCGCTGTCGCCGAGGTCGAGGATGGCGATCTTCTCGTCGTAGCTCAGGCTGATGGTCACGGTCCGGTCCTTTCGGGTTGACGAGCGGGAGGAGGTTCGATAGCAAGAACGGCCTGCACGGCCGCGCGTAGCTGCGCGCGCGCCGTCGCGCTGTCCAGGCGGTCGCGGCGCAGCAAGATGGCCGTCGGCAGATCGACGATGCACATCGTGATCGTGTCCACGGCCGCCGCATCTTTGCGATCCCACACTGCCCGTGCCAGCCGGATCATCAAGCCGACCAGCTCGGCTTCCAAATCGGTGACCTGAGCGGTGATCTCGTCAGGAAGCGCCGGGTCAAGCAGTTCCTCGCGGGGCAGCGTCAGCAGCAGCCGGCAGGAATTCGGGTGCAGGTCGGCGAACGCCGCCGGGGCGTCGGCAGCGGCCGCCACCGCCTGTGCCCCAGCCTGCGCGCCGCGCGTCGCCAGGGCCCGATCCACCAAAGCCGTCTGAGCATCGAGGAATCGGCGTCCGGCCCGAAGCCAGGCCGCGGCCAGCAGTCCCGCCCGCGACCCGAAGCTGTGATAGAGCGCGCCGTTGGACACGCCCACGGTCGCGCTGACCGCCCGGATCGTCACCGCCGCCGCGCCGGAGGCGACGGCGAGCGACTCGGCGGCGTCGAGGACTCGGTCCAGTTCGTGAACACGAGGGCGGGGCATGACCCGCACAGTAACAGAGCGGTTGCTCTGTTATTCGTTCGGGTCTGGTTGACTGCGCCGGCTGCGGCTGCGGACCACGCTGATGACGGCCAAGGTCAAGCAAATCGAAGCGGGAATGACCAGGCCGTAGCCGCCGAACCGCGCACCGACTGCCAGGCCGGCGACCGCGCCGGTCAGGAAGAGCAACAGCGTCGCGGTGAGAATCGCGGCCTTCCACTTGTCGATGCCGTGCCGCCGGCTCTTGCCCAACATCAACCCCAGATCGGTGACGGTGCCGGTGAAGTGGGTGGTGCGCACCGGCATGCCGGGAAAGCTCGACGTCAGGCCGTTCTGCAGACCCAGCGCCGACGCCGCCAACAACGCCTGGACCGCGGTTTCCTCGATGCCGGTCCCCAGGATCAGCGCCTTGACGTCGGACTCTTCCACTCCGGCGGCGGCCAGCAGTAGCAGCGCCGCCTCGATGACCAAGACGGCGGCATGGCGCATACCGATCGAGGCTCGAGGGGAGGCCAGCAGCACCCCGGCGATGGCGGCGCCTACGAGAAAGCCGGCCAAGATGGCGACCAAGACGTGGCTTTCGTACCGCCAAGGGTGAGCGGTGTCCATGCCGATCTGAGTGGTGACGCCGGTCAGGTTGCCGACCGGAACAGCCAGGATAAGCAGCGCCATCGAGTTGACCCAACCGGCGGACAGCGCCAACGAAGCGCTATACGCCAGCATGCGGCCCTCGCGAGACAGGCCGCCGCTGCGCACTCGAACCAACCCCGGTGCTGCAATCCCCACGCCGAAATTTTCGGTGACACCGACGGGTCGGCGCCCGCCGGGTCGACGCTTTCTTGGGAATTTCATAGTCACCGCCGGCCCGGGAACAAGATCCGCGCGGCGCCCGTTAGGATAAACAGCAAGTTGAGTGAACCAGGCTCAACCTCGTGTTTGACAGGACAGTCACCCGGAGGCAGTCTTGAGCGGGGTTCACTCAGCATAGTGCAAGAAGAAGCTCTACATATCAGGAGGATTCACTATGGCTCGTGCGGTCGGAATCGACCTCGGGACCACTAACTCAGTCGTCGCGGTTCTAGAAGGTGGCGATCCGGTCGTCGTCGCTAACTCCGAGGGCTCCCGGACCACACCTTCGGTCGTCGCGTTCGCGCGCAACGGCGAGGTGCTGGTCGGCCAGCCCGCCAAGAACCAGGCGGTGACCAACGTCGACCGGACCATCCGCTCGGTCAAGCGGCACATGGGTAGTGACTGGTCCATCGAGATCGACGGCAAGAAGTACACCGCGCCCGAGATCAGCGCCCGCATCCTGCAGAAATTGAAGCGGGACGCCGAAGCGTACCTGGGCGAGGACATCACCGACGCGGTGATCACCGTGCCCGCCTACTTCAACGACGCTCAGCGTCAGGCGACCAAGGACGCCGGCCAGATCGCCGGCCTCAACGTGCTGCGCATCGTCAACGAACCGACCGCTGCCGCACTGGCTTACGGCCTGGACAAGGGCGAGAAGGAACAGACCATCCTGGTCTTCGACCTGGGTGGCGGCACGTTCGACGTCTCCCTGCTGGAAATCGGCGAAGGCGTGGTCGAGGTGCGTGCCACCAGCGGTGACAACCACCTCGGTGGCGACGACTGGGACCAGCGCGTCGTCGACTGGCTGGTCGACAAGTTCAAGGGCACCAGCGGCATCGACCTGACCAAGGACAAGATGGCCATGCAACGGCTGCGGGAAGCGGCCGAGAAAGCCAAGATCGAGCTGTCCAGCTCGCAGTCCACGTCGATCAACCTGCCCTACATCACCGTCGACGCCGACAAGAACCCGCTGTTCCTCGACGAGCAGCTGAGCCGGGCGGAGTTCCAGCGCATCACCCAAGACCTGCTGGACCGCACCCGCAAGCCGTTCCAGTCGGTGATCGCCGACGCCGGTATCTCGGTGGCCGACATCGACCACGTGGTGCTGGTGGGTGGTTCCACCCGCATGCCCGCCGTGACCGACCTGGTCAAGGAGCTCACCGGTGGCAAGGAGCCCAACAAGGGCGTGAACCCGGACGAGGTGGTCGCCGTCGGCGCCGCGCTGCAGGCCGGCGTCCTCAAGGGTGAAGTGAAAGACGTTCTGCTGCTGGACGTCAC
>NZ_LZLE01000065.1 GCF_001673155.1 Mycobacterium sp. 1423905.2
TCCATTGGGAGCTGGCGTGGCTACCGAAAGTACCCACGCCACGCCAGATTTGGTCGTTCTATCGCGCCATTGGCGGCTTCGCCCAGAGCCGACCGGAATTGCCGAACACCGTCCCCGGCGTACTGTGGCAGGCGAGACGCAGCCTGTCGCGCCGCTGACCTACGCCGAGGATGTTTCAAACTCGCCGCCGCCAATGGGCAGCACCGAAGACGCGTTGTGGCTCGCGCACTGGCACTTTGAGTTGGAGAACCCGAGCTGAAAGTCTTTTCCCTCCAGTGCTGATCGACAGCAAGGGCTTCGCCAACCACCCGCTACCGGTGGGGGGCTCGGGTCTCGATGCGAGTGGTGCACAACTTCCACATCCCGGACGGTCTGATCGTTCGCAAGGACGGCTACGAGATGTGGCGGCCTGATATCAGCTGGTGATCCCATTTGCTGAACAATTGGATCCGCTTTTGTTTTTCAGCAGATGCGGACGCGTTATTTGACTGATGTATGAACTGACGCACCGTTTGCTGATCTGTTCGTGACAAGCACCACAAATTTTGATTCTCGATTGATGATCTAGGTAGCGTCCGTGCCCATGATCGTTCTTGCAACACTGTTAACGCTGGTTAATCAAGTCTCCGGAACTCCCTATGTTCCGGGTGGCGATTCTCCCGCCGGTACGGATTGCTCGGGATTGGTTTCCTGGGTCGCGAATGCGGCCAGTGACCGTCCGGTCTTCGGCAGTAGATTCGACACGGGCAACGAAGCGTCCGCCTTGGCGGCCCGCGGCTTTAGGCCAGGAACCGCTCCCAACGCCCTGGTGATTGGCTGGAATGGTGGGCATACCGCGGCCACGTTGCCCGACGGAACGCCCGTATCCAGCGGCGAAGGCGGTGGCGTGCACATCGGTGGCGGCGGGGCCTATCAGCCGCAATTCACCCATCACATGTACTTGCCGGTCGAACCCGAGGAAGCCGGCGGGGAACCACCCGCTCCCGACGCTCCGGCAGTCCTGGCCGACGCAGTGGATCCGGCACCGCCGGCACCGGCGCCCGAGCCGGAGCCGGTTGGCGACCCGGAATAACGTATTTTCGCCGGCTCGCCCGGTAACCGATACCAAATGGGGATATCAACGGTGATATCCCCATTTATCGTCTAACGGTGACTACCACGCAATACTGGAATGCCAGGCATCCATTAACTAGCGGGACCATATGCGCAACAAATCACATGACCCACGGCGAATGACCATCATCACGGAATTCGCAGAATGTGAAATAGCTCATAACGTGGGTCAACCGAGCTGCGCGACGGAGACCTCGATCTCGCCGCCCAACCGGTAGCCCGGTGCCAGCGGCAGCGTGTCACCGCTCCAAAACTTGCCCGGGTCAAACCAATTCGCGTCTTTGTCGGTGACGAGCAAGCCCATTTCCTCGTAGGTGATCGCCACCGTTTCGGCGCAGTAAGCCGTCTCCAGACCCATCTTTCGTTGTCGCTCCCGGCGCTGCTGCGTGCGCTCGTGCACCTTCTGGTCGACCCATGGCAGCCCTCGGGTCCAGTCGCCAATGGTCGGTAGCCGTCCGCGCAGCCACCGCCCGGTCAATCGCACGCTGGTCGGAAACGCCGTGCCGTTCATCCGCGCGATCACCCGCAGTAGCTCGTCCTCCTGTGTCCGGGTGGCGTACGGCGTCAGCTGTCGCAGCCAACAACGCTGGTGGTAACGCTGTGTCCAGCGCAGCACCGCTTCCCGCAGGTCGTTGAGCTGCACCCCGCGGTGGTTGGTGCCCGTCCACATGTCCACGAGCTTGTCGCCGAGTTCGGCATGCCAGATCAGGGGCGGCAAGTCGTCGATCGCCACCGTCATGCCGACGTGATTGACCGGGGCGTTGGTCAAGGTCTGGATGGCGCGGTCGGGTCCGGAGCCGCCGCGGAACAGCCACAGATCACCGGTGCGGGTTTCGTTGAGCGCTTGGTCGAGGGTCAGCATCGTCGCTAACCGTGCCACATTTAACGGGCGCAGCGGGCATCTTCTCCGTCAGCTCAGCTGGTCGGGCATAGCCTGTCGTCATGCGCAACATCTGGAAGTGGGTGGGGCTGGCCGGGTTGGCCGGAGTCGTTGCCGGCGGCGCAGTGGTGGTGCGTGATCAGCGCAAACGCCGCGCCTATACCGCAGACGAAATCCGGGCCCGGCTGCATCAACGGCTGGCCGAGGCCGGTGATCAGTCCGGGTCCGGACCGGTGTCCACCGCGAACAACCGGTAGCTACCGGAGAAGCCCTTCAACTCCACCTCGCGCCCCTCGTCGAAGACTAGGTCGTCGCAGTCCTGAACCGCGTCACGCACCGGCTCGCTGACCAGAATCTCACCACCACCGGCTTGCCCGGCCACTCGCGCGGCCATCGCGACGTTGCGGCCGAACAAGTCGTCGCCGCGGCGCACGGACCGGCCCATGTGAATGCCGATCCGCACCCGAACTTCTTGGTGGCGCTTGCGTTTTCCGTCCTGGAAGATCGCGTGCTGCATCTCGATCCCGCAGCGAACCGCCTCCTCGGCGCGCGAGAAGGCGATCATGAAACCGTCGCCCTGGCTTTTCACCACATGCCCGGACCGCTCTTGGACGAGTTTCTGAACCAGCTTGTCGTGTGCGGCGATCAGCTTCACCCAGGAGCGGTCGCCGATCCGCTCGTTGAGCGCGGTCGATTCCTCAATGTCGGAAAACAGGATGACCACTCGGCCGTCCCGGGTGACCTTGGCCAGGTCCGGCCGCTCGACCTCAGCCCAATCGGCAAGGTCTTCGATCGAACTGCGCACCGCGGCGCCGAACCCCTCTTTGCGAACCAGGTTGGCGGTCTGCCACACCGTCTTGACCGCTTCGCGGCCGCCAGAGAGTAACCAGCTGCGCGGGTCGGAACGCTGCCGCATTTCCTCGACCTCTTGGCGCGCACCGACGAGCAGCCGCCATAACACCACCAGTCCGCCGGCTTCGACGACGGCTACCCCGACTACGACGTAGAGCGCGATGTGCATGGCGTCTCCCATGGCAGACATCCTGTCAATACGCCGCTGGCCTGCTCTTGTCGGGCCGACGGGCGATGTCTAGGGTTGAATTCGGCCGCCGCGGGGAAGCAAATCTATAAGCGCCGATTTGGTGACTGTCGTGTAGACCGTCCTGGAGGTGGGGTTTGGCCGACGGCGAAGGTAACGCCTCAGATGTTTTTGTCATCTTCGGGATCACCGGAGACCTGGCCCGCAAGATGACATTTCGAGCGTTGTACCGGCTGGAATGCCGCAAGCTGCTGGACTGTCGGATCGTCGGCGTAGCCAGCGACGACATTTCCGTCGACAAGGTGATCGAGCTGGGCCGCGACGCCGTCGCCGAGGCTGGCGAGACGATCGATGACAAGGCCTTCGATCGGTTGGCCGGTCGGTTCTCCTATCTGTCCGGCGACGTCACCGACAGCGACCTTTACGAGCGGTTGTCCGAGGAGATCCGTTCCTGCCAGCGGCCGCTGTACTACCTGGAGATGCCACCGTCCCTGTTCGCTCCGATCGTGGAAAGTCTGGCCAAGGCTAATCTCTTGGAGGGCGCCCGAGTAGCGGTGGAGAAGCCGTTCGGCCACGATCTGGAATCCGCGCGCGAACTCAAGTGCCGGCTGCGTGCGGTGCTCGGCGAAGACCAGATCTTGCTGGTGGACCACTATCTGGGCAAGCAACCGGTCATCGAACTGGAGTACCTGCGGTTCGCCAACGGGGCGCTCGCCAAGCTATGGGACCGCGACACCGTTTCCGCCATCCACATCACCATGGCCGAGAACTTCGGGGTGGAGGACCGCGGCAAGTTCTACGACGCGGTCGGAACGCTGCGCGATGTCGTCCAGAACCACCTGCTGCAGGTGCTGGCGCTGATCACCATGGAGCCCCCAGTCGGGCCCACCGCCGAGGACCTCAATGACAAGAAGACCGAGGTGTTCCGCTCCATGCCGGCGTTGGACCCCAAGCAGTGTGTGCGCGGTCAGTACCGGGGCTATACCGACATCGACGGCGTGGCAAAGGATTCGCAAACCGAGACGTTCATCGCGCTGCGCTGTGAGATCGACAATTGGCGCTGGGCGGACGTGCCGATTTTCCTGCGGGCCGGCAAAGGACTGCCGGAGAAGGTCACCGAGGTCCGACTGTTCCTGCATCGAGTGCCCGGGCTGGCCTTTCTGCCCGAGCGGCGACCGGCCAAGCCGAATCAGATCGTGATCCGCATCGATCCCGACCCGGGCATGCGGCTGCAGTTGTCCGCTCAACTCGGCGACTCTTGGGAAGACATCCACCTGGACTCCTCGTTCGCCGAGGACCTCGGCGAACCGCTACGGCCCTACGAACAGCTCTTCCACGCCGGATTGACCGGCGACCACCAGCTTTTCGCCCGGGAAGACAGCGTCGAGCAGACCTGGCGGATCTTGCAGCCCCTACTGGATGATCCCTGCGAAATCCATCCGTACGACCGCGGCACCTGGGGACCCGAAGCAGCGAGTGCGCTGCTGCCGGACAGCCACTGCTGGCAAGAGCCGTGGATGCCGCGCACCAATCACAAGGATTAAGGAGAGCGAGAGTATGCAGCTAGGGATGATCGGCCTAGGTCGGATGGGCGCCAACATCGCGCGCCGCGTCACCGACGACGGGCACGAGTGCGTCGTCTACGACCACAACCCGGACGCGGTCAAGGCGATGGCGGGCGAGAAGAACATGACCGGGGCGAACTCGCTAGAGGAGTTGCGCGACAAGCTCAGTGCGCCACGGGTGGTATGGGTGATGGTGCCGGCGGGCACCATCACCACCGGAGTAATCGACGACCTGGCCAAGACCCTCGAGTCGGGCGACATCGTCATCGACGGCGGCAACACCTACTACCGCGACGACATCAAGCACGCGAAGACATTGTCCGACAACGGAATACACCTGCTCGACTGCGGAACCAGCGGCGGCGTCTGGGGCCGTGAGCGCGGCTACTGTCTGATGATCGGTGGGGATGCCGAAGCGGTCGCGCACGCCGAGCCGATCTTCGCCTCGGTTGCGCCCGGAGTGGACGCCGCGCCGCGCACGCCGGGACGAGACGGCGAGGTGGCGCAGGCGGAAAAGGGATATCTGCACTGCGGTCAGTCCGGCGCTGGTCACTTCGTCAAGATGATCCACAACGGCATCGAGTACGGCATGATGGCATCCCTGGCGGAAGGGCTGAACATCCTGCGCAACGCCGACATCGGCACCCGCATCCAGCAGGGTGACGCCGAGACCGCGCCGCTGACCTATCCCGAGTGCTACCAATACAATTTCGACATTCCCGATGTCGCCGAGGTGTGGCGGCGGGGCAGCGTAATCGGTTCCTGGCTGCTGGATCTCACCGCCAGCGCGCTGCACGAATCACCGGATCTCAAAGAGTTCTCCGGCCGGGTCTCCGATTCCGGTGAAGGCCGGTGGACCTCCATCGCTGCGATTGACGAGGGCGTGCCCTCGCCGGTGCTCACGACCGCGCTGCAATCTCGTTTCGCTTCACGTGACCTCGACGACTTCGCGAACAAGGCGCTGTCGGCGATGCGCAAGCAGTTCGGTGGGCACGCGGAAAAACCGGCTAACTGATCCGCCGGACGAAGTCCACCACGACGTCACTGAACGCGTCGTTGTCATCGCCGGCGGCGGTGTGTCCGGCGTTGGACAGCTCGGCGAACTCCGCGCGCGGCACCTTGGTCAGGAAGTCTTTGACCCCTTCCGGGCTGACCACGTCGGAAAGCTTGCCGCGGATCAACAAGATCGGGATCTGCAGGTCGACGGCGGCCTGCTCGAACCTCTCGGTGCGCAAGTCGGGATCGTCGTCAGGTTTGGTCATCATCGCCGGATCCCAATGCCAGTACCAGCGCCCGTCGTCGCGGAGGCGCAGGTTCTTTCTCAGGCCTTCGGGGCTGCGCGGCTTGCTGCGATGCGGCAGATAGGCGGCGACGGCGTCGGCCGCCTCTTCCAGCGAACCGAACCCGTGCAGTCCGCTGAACATGAAGTCGCGGATGCGCGCGCTGCCGTCCTTCTCGTACCGCGGCACCACGTCGACCAGTACCAACCCGGTGACCCGCTGAGGGCCGGCGCGTTCGGCGGCCAGGATGCCGGTCAGCCCGCCCATGCTGGCGCCGATCAGCACGACCGGGCGACCTATGGCGTCCAGGACGTGCAGTACGTCGTCGGTCATCTTCTCGATGGCGTAGTCGGCGTTGGGGGCGCGGTCGCTGTCACCATGGCCGCGGGTGTCGAGCGCGACGACGTGGTAGCCACCGTCGGCCAGAATTTGGCCGGTGGCTTTCCAGGAGAAGCGGTTCTGGCCGCCGCCGTGCAGCATCACGATGGTTGGACCGGTTCCGGTGCCGCGGTTCCACTCGTCGGCGACCAGGTTGAGGGCGTCCGCACCGGCAAATCCGACCGTCTGTGGGCTGCTGCTCACGGGCGCCTCCTCGGCTGACTTCGCACCGACGTTACCTAGCTCGGCTATCCACCTGCCTGTCGGGTCCGATGACTTATCGCGGCCGCCGGGGTCTACCCCTACGAAACCTTGCTGACCAACATTGAGGAGACGGCATGCCCGCGATCACGCCTTCGCTCTGGTTCGACGACAACCTGGAAGAAGCGGCGCAGTTCTACACGTCGGTGTTCCCGAACTCGCACATCGAGAATTTGGCGCGCACCACCGAGGCCGGCCCCGGAGAACCCGGCTCGGTGTTGTTCGGCACCTTTGTGCTGGACGGCACCCGGTTCATCGGCATCAACGGCGGCCCGGCTTTTTCCTTTGACGAGGCGGTGTCCTTCACGGTGCACTGCAAAGACCAGGAAGAAGTGGACTACTACTGGGACCGGTTGACCGCCGACGGCGGTGAAGAGTCGCAGTGCGGCTGGTTGAAGGACCGGTTCGGGCTCAGTTGGCAGATCGTGCCGGACCGGCTTTACGAGCTGGTCGGCGATCCGGATCCGGGCCGGGCCGCGGCGGCCACTCAGGCGATGCACGGCATGCGCAAGATCGTCATCGCCGACCTCGAGAAGGCGGCGGCCAACGCCTGATCAGGCGATCGCCTCGGGCAGCACCCGCAGCGGGCGAAACTCCACCCGGGAGTCCGTTGTGGTGATGCCGCGACCTTCCATCTGACCGAAGGGCAGCCCACCGAGCAGGCCCGGGTTCACCGGCGCGTCGACGGCGGCGGTCACCGCACCGGCGGAAAGCGGCGTCGCCGCCGACGCGCTGGTGAGCGCGGGGGCGGCGCTGGCCCACGCTTGCGGCACCGACAGCGTTCCGATCGACGCCGCCTTGCCCAGTCCGGCCGAGACGGCGCCGGCCACTTCGGCGGGGGCGCTGAGCGTACCCGCGGCGGCCTGGCCGGCGGCCGCGGCCGCCTCGTCGACCATCGCCGCGGCCGCCGGGAAGAGTCCCTTGATGGTCGACATCATCGACATGCCCAGCCCGGCCAGCGACGTGGAGGCGAAGAAGGGTGTGCCGAAGATGCTCATCACCGTGTTCAAGTCCTGGATCCAAGCCGGAAGCACCGACTGGGTGATGGGGTTGACGATGCCGGCCAGCGCGTTGGGCAGCGCCGAGGTCAGCTGAGAGAGCGCGTTGACGATCTCCGTCGCCACGCAGTTGCCGGCGGCTTGACCCAACGCGACGGCCTGGCTGATCAGCCCGGCCGGGTTGGCCGTTTGCGGAGGCCCGGTGAACGGGGTCAACGCGGCGGCAGCCGCGGAGCTGGCCGCGTAGCCGTACATTGCCGTCGCGTCCTGGGCCCACATCTCGCCGTATTGAGCTTCGGTGGCCGCGATCGCCGGGGTGTTCTGACCGAGGACATTCGTCGCGACGAGAGCTGCCAGCTGGCTGCGGTTGGCCGCGACCAGGGCCGGCGGAACAGTCATCGCGTAGGCCGCCTCGTAGGCCGATGCTGCCGCCGTAGCCTGACTGGCCGCCTGCTCGGCCTGCTCAGCGGTAGCGCTGAGCCATGCGGCGTAGGGGACGGCAGCGGCTGCCATCGCCGTCGCGGAAGGGCCCAGCCACGGGCCGGCGATCAACCCCGAGATCACCGATTGGAAAGAGGTCGCGGTGGCGGTCAAGTCGGTGGCCAGCGCACTCCAGGCAGCCGCGGCGGTCAGCATCGATCCCGCGCCGGGCCCGGCGTACATGCGTCCGGAGTTAACTTCTGGTGGCAACGCCGCGAACAACATCGTCCTTGGTCCTCCCTTTGTGTCCCTGGGAAATAGTTTGGTCTGGCGAGGAAGGGAAGTCTGTCGGCCGAGCGGCTACACCCGGGGATGAATGCGATGTCCCCCGATCGACCGTCTTCTTGTCCACCTGGCCGGCGGTTACGTTGGACCAGGCGGACTTGTCGCGGTAAACAGGAGTGGAGATGTCGCAACCAGGCTGGATCGACGTGAAGGGCCCCAATGGGGATCTCAAGGCCCTCACCTGGGGTCCCGCTGAAGCACCAATTGCTTTGTGCCTGCACGGTTTTCCGGACACCGCGTATGGGTGGCGCAAGGTCGCGCCGCGACTGGTCGACGCCGGTTGGCGGGTGGTCGCGCCGTTCATGCGCGGGTATGCGCCGTCGGCGATCCCGGTCGACGGCAGTTATCACGTCGGAGCGCTGATGTACGACGCGCTGCGGGTACGCGACGCCGCCGGCGGCTCCGAGCGTGATGTGGTGATCGGTCACGACTGGGGCGCCATCGCGGGAACCGGGCTGGCGGCCATGCCGGACAGTCCATTCGCCCGGGCGGTCATCATGTCGGTGCCGCCGGCTGCGGCGTTCCGTCCGTTGGGCCGAGTGCCTGACCGCGCCCGGCTGGTTCGGGAGTTACCGAGGCAGATGTTGCGCAGCTGGTACATCAGCTACTTCCAGTTGCCGTATCTGCCGGAGCGGTCGGCGGCGTGGGTGGTGCCGCGATTGTGGCGGCAGTGGTCACCGAGCTACCACGCCGAAGAAGACCTGCGCCATGTCGATGCCGCGATCGGCACCGCCGAGAGTTGGCGGGCCGCGTTGGGCCCGTATCGCGCGACGATCCGCAACACCGCGCCGCCGCAGCGCTATGCCCACCTGCACCGGATGTGGACCGAGGCACCCAAGTTGCCCACCCTGTACCTGCACGGCTACGACGATGGTTGTGCCACCCCGGCTTTCACGCATTGGACGCAGCGGGTGCTGCCCGCCGGCAGCGACGTGGCCATAGTCCCGCAAGCCGGGCATTTCCTGCAGCTCGAACAGCCCGACCGGGTCGCCGATCTGGTGCTGGAGTTCATCGGTTCTCCCGGCTAGTCAGTGGTGATGGGACCCGGGCGCCGGATGGCGGCCGTCGACGCGCAGTTCTTCTGGATGGCGGCCAAGGTCCCCAGCGATCAATTCCTGTTGTATGCCTTTGACGGTCAGCCCAGCGACTTGGCGGCCGCGCGACGCGAGGTGCTCGACCGGGCCCGGACCTGTCCGGAGCTCAATGTGCGGGTCGACGACCGCTGTCTGTTGACGTATCCACGTTGGGTGCCGGCGGCGGCCGGGCCCGAGCGGATCAGCCATCACGAACTGGCGGACAGCAGTTGGCGCGGCTGTCTGGGCGCAGTGGTCGGGCTGGCCGAACACCAGCTTGACGTACGCGAATCCCCATGGCAATTATACGTATTCACCCCGGTGTACGACATTCCGGGCCTCCGCCGCCCGGGAACCGTCGTCGTGCTGCAGGTGCCGCACGCGCTGGGCGACGGCGCACGCGCCTCGGCCATGGCGGCCTGGCTGTTCGGTCGAGACGTCGTTGTGCCGCCGGTCAGACGGGCAGCGGGTTTCCTGCCAGTGCGTGCGGCTGCCGCCGCCCGGGCCCATCGGCAACTGGTGCACGACACCGACACCGGATTGCTTGCGCCGGGCGCGGGCCTGCGGCCGCTGCTGGCGACCAATGCCCGGCCCGGACGGGAGCGGACGGTGCGCACCCTGGTGCGAGCGCGTTCCGAACTTCCCGGGCCGACGGTGACGGTCGCAGTGTTAACGGCGGTGTCGGCCGCATTGTGGCGGCTGCTCGGCGCCTCGGCCGAAAGCTTGGGCGCCGAGGTGCCGATGGCCAAACCCGGTGCACGGCACGCGCATAATCATTTCGGCAATGTCGCGGTGGGGCTGTATCCGCGGCTTAACGTCGACGATCGGGCACAGCGGATCACCGCCGAACTGGCCAATGGTCGTCGGCGCATGGCACATCCGGCGTCGCAGGCATCGGATCGTGCCTTTGCCGCGGTGCCCGGTCCGCTACTGCGGTGGGGTGTCGCCCAATTCGATCCGGAGGTCCGCCCCAGCCAGGTCGCCGGAAACACCGTGGTGTCCAGTGTCAACCGCGGACCGGCAGACCTGCGTTTCGGTGGCGCGCCGGTCGTGTTGACCGCCGGTTATCCCGCGCTTTCGCCGGTGATGGGCCTGACCCACGGCGTGCATGGCATCGGCGACACCGTCGCCATCAGCGTGCACGCGGCACAGACGGCCGTCCCTGACATCGACGCCTATGTCGACCTGCTGAACGCCGCGCTCAATGGAAGCTAGTGCGCCTCACCACGTTTCGCGGCCTCTTCCCGGGTCAGCCCGATCGCCAAGATCAGCTCCTCGTGCAGCTCGAACCACACCGTGTGATAGGAGTCGATCAACGGTCGGGTGAGCCAAGCGACGTCACCGGCTTCGACTCTCGCAAGTGCCGCATCGAGCTTGGTCGCATACGCCGCCAACCGCGGTACCTCGACGGCCGCCGCGGACACGATAGGAAGCACGCGCTGGTGAACGGCGTCGAGCCGCGCCAGCACGGCGGCGTCATACTCGGCGTCGTCGTGGGTGTTCGGTTGTCCACCTGGGCCGCCCTTGACTTGCCAGTCGGTGATCAGCGCTTTGAATTCGTCATTGACCGAACCGAACTGGTGGTAGATGTCGGTCATCACTGCCGAGTCGATGCCCGTGCGCTCTTCGGCGAGCAATGCGGTGAGCCGAGCGCGGCCCTCGGGGCTGATCCGGGACGTGCCGTCGCCGATCAACAGGCCGGCCGCGGTCAGTTCGTCGACCGCTCGGCGCACGTCGGTCTCCGGGATCGACGGGGCCAAGGTCTCCGCCAGGTCTGCCAGGGTTACTCGGCCCTTCAGCCTAACGGCCTGCAATACGCTCAGCTCTGTCACGAAACCGATTGCAGTCGAAGCGCATTCAACATGCTGATCAGGGGAGTGGCCGATACGACGTCGGTGTGACCGGCCTTCAGGGCGGCGCCCACCGCGGCTTCGGACGAGTCTTCCAACTTCGGATAGTCACCGTCGGCGTGTGCCCGCAACGGACTGATGCGCAACGCGAGGTCGGCCAGCTCCCGCAGTTCCGGCGTGTCGTGCTCCGACCAGGCCGACGGCGTTAAATCACCTTGTCGCACTTCACCTTCGTATCCGTCGACAGTGATGACCTTGCCGGCCAGTGCCGCCGCAACACCGTGACCGCAACCGACCACGGCCACCCGGCCGAGTTCCCGGCTGACCACCGCCGCGTGGCTGGCGGCGCCGCCGACCTCGGTAACGATGCCTTGTGCGGCCAGCATGCCCAGCACGTCCTCGGGCCGGGTGTGATCACGTACCAAGATGACGCGTTCTCCTCGATCGGCGGCAGCCAGCGCCTGGTCCACATCGGTGTAAGCCGTGCCGGTCGCCACCCCTGGACAAGCCGGCATCCCCTGAGCCAACAGCGGTGCGGTTAACCGGCTTTCCGGTTGCAACGAAGGCGAGAGCACGGCTTCGACGTGCGCCGGGCTCACCCGGCGCAGGGTTTCAGCGTCGTCGATCAAGCCTTCGTGTCGCAACTGCAGCGCCAGTCGCACGGCGGCTTGCGCCGACCGCTCAGCGGCCCGGGTCTGCAACAGCCATAACCGGCCGTCCTCGACGGTGAACTCGATCTCTTGCACGTCGGCGACAAGGCGTTCCAGGTTGCGCGCGGCGGTCATCAGTTCGTCGTAGACAGCCGGCTGCTCGTCGCGCAGTGCGCTGATCGGCTCGACGTCGACCAGGCCTGACACCACGTCGTCTCCTTGGCCGCCGGGTAGCCATTCGCCGAACGGTTCGTTGGCCCCCGAGATGGGATTGCGCGACGACAACACCCCGGCGCCGGACTTCTGCGTGTGGTTGCCGAACACCATTGCTTGCACAACCACCGCGGTGCCGCCCCGGTCGTCGAGTCCGCAGTGGGTGCGGTAAGCAGTGGCGCGGGGCGAATTCCAGGACGAGAACACGGCCTCGATGGCCGAGCGCAGTTGGTCGTAGGGGTCCTCGGGGACCGGGCCGCCGACAATCCGTTCATACATGCGGGTAAACCGCTGCCGGGTGTCACGCGCGAAGTCACTCGGGTGGGTTTCGGCGAGGGAGTGTTCGACGTCGTCGTTGATGCCGAGGTCGAGGATGGTGTCCATCATTCCCGGCATGGATTGGGTGGCTCCGGATCGGACGCTGACGAGCAAGGGCCGCGGCCCGCGGCCGAAGTGCCGGGAAGTCTGGGCTTCCAGCCAGCTCAACCGGTCCAGCACGTCAGCCCAGATTGCGTCGACCGTTCCGCCGGGGTCGGCGAGGTACCGCTCGCCGACGCTGGTGGTGATGCAGAACGCGGGCGGCACCGGCAGATCGTGCCGGCGCATCATGTCGATGCCGTGTCCTTTATTACCGAGGATCTCGCGCGGCAGGTGCGCTTGGCCGTCCAGCAACACGACGGTGTCGTGCAAGGCGGCCTCGGGGGAGACGCGGCCGCGCGCGCTACGAGCCACTGGCACCCCCTCGTTGTTGGGTAGTCCGATGCTGGTTGGGCAAACGCAGAACGCCGCAATGTTCCCACACGGATCAGCAAGGTCGGCGGCTCGGCGCTCCTGTCTAGACAGCGGTACCCAATGATCTAGTTTTGAACGTATGACTCCGTATGACCTCGCATTGCTGATCCTGCGGCTGGTGCTGGGCCTGACGCTCGCCGCTCACGGCCTCAACAAGTTCTTCGGCGGGGGTCGCATACCGGGGACCGCGCGTTGGTTCGAAAGCATCGGCATGAAGCCGGGGAGGTTTCACGCCACAGTCGCCGCGACCACCGAGACCGCCGCAGGGCTGGGCTTGGCGGCCGGCCTGCTCACCCCTATTCCGGCTGCGGGTTTCGTCTCACTGATGTTGGTTGCGGCGTGGACGGTGCACCGTGCCAACGGCTTTTTCATCGTCAAAGAGGGTTGGGAATACAACTTGGTGCTGGCCGTCACGGCGGTCGTGGTGGCCACTCTAGGTCCAGGCAAGCTCAGCCTGGATTACCTCATCTTCGGCAGGGACCTATGGGTCAAAGACTGGGAGGGCCTGCTGCTGTCCTTGGGCCTGGGTCTGGCCGGGGCGTTGGGGCAATTGTTGATCTTCTATCGGCCGCCCGCCAAGCAAGTGGGGTAGCGAGCGTCACGGGTCGTCCTCGGGTGCCAGCAGTTTTTCGGGGTGGTGGTAGGTGTTGGTGCGGGGTTGGCCGTAATCGAGGTGGGGTGGGGGGATCCATTCGGTGTCGCCGTTTACGTTTTGACGGGTGAGGTAGCCCTTCTCGGCCAGGGCGTGGTCGCCGCCACAGGCGAAGGTGAGGTCGTTGATGTCGGTGGTGTGGCATTGGGCATAGGGGGTGACGTGGTGGACTTCGCAGTAGTAGCCGGAGACGTCACAGCCCGGGGCGCTGCAGCCACGGACCTTGCCGTACAACACGATTCGCTGCGCGGGGGACGCCAGTCGTTTGGTGTGGTAGAGCGCCAGGGATTTGCCGCGGTCGAAGATCGCCAGATAGTGGTGGGCGTGGCGGGCTAGCCGGATCACGTCGGACATGGGCAGCAGGGTGCCGCCTCCGGTCAGGCCTTTGCCGGCGGCGGCCTCTAACTCGCGCAGGGTGGTGGTGACGATGATCGAGGCGGGTAGCCCGTTGTGCTGGCCCAGGTTGCCGCTGCACAGCAGGGCGCGGCAGGCGGCCAGCAGCCCGTCGTGGTTACGTTGCCCGGCGGAGCGCAGGTCGCCTTTGATGGCTTGCTCGGACGGTGATCCTTGCACGCACGGTGTTTCGTCGTCGGGGTTGCACATGCCCGGCGCGGCCAGCTTGGCCAGTACCGCTTCGAGGGTGGCGCGCGCTTCAGGAGTCAGGTAGCCGGACAGTCGCGACATCCCGTCCACGTCTTGCTTGCCCAACACTAGGCCGCGGCGGCGGGCGCGGTCGTCGTCGGTGTAGTCCCCGTCGGGGTGTAGGCAGTCCATCAGCCGTTCGGCGAGCTTGGCCAGCTGATCGGGCCGGTATTGACCGGCCAGCTGGGCGAGGTGGGCTTCGGCTTTCTGCTCGGTCTCCACATCGACATGGGCGGGCAGCCGGTGGAAGAACTCCCGGATCACCCGCACCTGACCCTCACCGATACGGCCCTCGCGTAGGCCGTGGGCAGTGGCGCTCAACCGCGGCGCCAACACCTCCCCGGTCAACGCCCGCCGCTGCCCCAGATCGGCGGCTTCCCCGATGCGCCGGTTGGCCTCCCCGCGGGTGATCCGCAACCGGGACGCCAACGCCGCAGGCAACCGACCACCCAACTCCTCCTCACTGGCTTGGGCGGCCAGCTGATTGATCAGTTCATGGCGCGCCGCGGGCAACCGGCGCGCCACCCGCTCCACCCGCTCGAGCACCCGCAGCCGCTCGGGGGTAGTCAGCGCGTCATACCGAAGCTCGAGTACCTGAGTGACCGCCGCGCCCAACGCCTCGTAAGCGGCGACGATCTCCTCACGCGTGCTCGAACTCATGTTCGAATAATACGTCCTCGGTCCGACAGAAATCGCATCCGAAAGCCCCGCCAGCAGCCTGAACGGTCACTGCGCAATTCCTGCGTGGCACCTGAGACTTTTACATAGCAAAGCAATCTTTGCCGCTCCCGCGCCATAAAATCCGCCCATGCTTTTGGACTTCTCGTGGTTGCCGCCGGAGATCAATTCGGCGCGGATCTTCGCCGGCGCCGGCTCGAGTCCCTTGTTGCTGGCGGCCTCCGCTTGGGAGGGCCTGGCCCAAGACTTGCAAGCCTCGGCGTCGTCGTTCCAATCCGTGATCAGCGGACTCACCGGTGGCCCGTGGGGTGGCCCGGCATCGGCGGCAATGGCCGCCGCGGCGGTCCCGTACGTGGGGTGGTTGAGCGCGGCCGCCGATCAGGCCGCAGCAGCGGCCGGTCAGGCGCGCGCCGCGGCAACAGCCTTCGAAACCGCATTGGCCGCCACGGTGCATCCGGCGGCAGTCACGGCCAACCGGGTGTCCCTGGTGTCACTCGTCGCCACCAACTTCCTCGGGCAGAACGCTCCGGCCATCGCGGCCACCGAATTCGATTACGTCGAGATGTGGGCGCAAGATGTCGCCGCGATGGTGGGATATCAATCCGGCGCGACGTCGGTCGCCGCGGCGTTGACACCGTTCAGCCTTCCGCCGTCGGGTCTGTCCGCGTTGGCCACCGCGATTTCCGGTGCGGTCAGCCCAGCCATCCAGAGCGTGACATCGGTGGCTCCCGCTCTGGTGTCACAGGCGCAGTCGCTGGCGTCGGCGGTGCCGGTTCAGTCGTTGGCGTCGGTGGCGCAGGTCGCGGCCTATCCGGCCAGCATGCTGATCTCACCGTTGACGTCATTGGCGCAAACCGCAAACGCGGGCACCGCGGGTCTGGCCAATGCAGGGGTGGCCGCCGCCGCCGATGTTCCGAAGTTCGTCGGAGACACCGCACCTGCGGTGAAAGGCATCGGCGGGGCCGGTGGTTTGGGCGGAATGTCGGCCGGGCTCGGGCAGGCCCGACTGGTCGGCGCGATGTCAGTGCCGCCCACCTGGGAAGGGTCGGTGCCGAAAGGAACGGCAAGTGTGGCGATGCAAGGAATGGGTGCCACCCCCAGTGCCGCCTCGACGAGCCAGGCCGCGGCACCGATGGGCGGCATGCCGATGATGCCGATGCCGACCGGAATGGGCGGCGCCGGCGGCGCGGGCGGCAAGGCCGGACTGATCGGGGACGGTGGTGACGGCGGCGCTGGCGGAGCCGGGAACGCCGGCGGCCTCGGGGGCAGCGGCGGAAAGGGTGGTGATGCCGTCGGCGTCGGCGACGGCGGCAACGGCGGGAACAGCGGAACGGGCGCGGCCTCAGGTCTCGGCGGCACCGGCGGCACCGGCGGCGTCCTGATCGGGGCCGACGGATTCGCCGGGGTGAAGTAACCCGCAACGCAAAGGGTGACGGCGGCCCGGCGTCCGGGCCGCCGTCACCGATGCGTGTGTTACGCCCAGCTGGAGCCGACCGCGGAGTCGGTTTGGGCCATGTTGCTGCCCGCCGACTGCACCTTCTGGCCGTGGCTGTTGGCCTGCTCGTAGACCAC
>NZ_LZLE01000066.1 GCF_001673155.1 Mycobacterium sp. 1423905.2
TTTTGTTTGGAGAGTTTGATCCTGGCTCAGGACGAACGCTGGCGGCGTGCTTAACACATGCAAGTCGAACGGAAAGGCCCCTTCGGGGGTACTCGAGTGGCGAACGGGTGAGTAACACGTGGGTGATCTACCCTGCACTTCGGGATAAGCCTGGGAAACTGGGTCTAATACCGGATAGGACCATGAGATGCATGTCTTATGGTGGAAAGCTTTTGCGGTGTGGGATGGGCCCGCGGCCTATCAGCTTGTTGGTGGGGTGACGGCCTACCAAGGCGACGACGGGTAGCCGGCCTGAGAGGGTGTCCGGCCACACTGGGACTGAGATACGGCCCAGACTCCTACGGGAGGCAGCAGTGGGGAATATTGCACAATGGGCGCAAGCCTGATGCAGCGACGCCGCGTGGGGGATGACGGCCTTCGGGTTGTAAACCTCTTTCAGCAGGGACGAAGCGCAAGTGACGGTACCTGCAGAAGAAGCACCGGCCAACTACGTGCCAGCAGCCGCGGTAATACGTAGGGTGCGAGCGTTGTCCGGAATTACTGGGCGTAAAGAGCTCGTAGGTGGTTTGTCGCGTTGTTCGTGAAAACCGGGGGCTTAACCCTCGGCGTGCGGGCGATACGGGCAGACTGGAGTACTGCAGGGGAGACTGGAATTCCTGGTGTAGCGGTGGAATGCGCAGATATCAGGAGGAACACCGGTGGCGAAGGCGGGTCTCTGGGCAGTAACTGACGCTGAGGAGCGAAAGCGTGGGGAGCGAACAGGATTAGATACCCTGGTAGTCCACGCCGTAAACGGTGGGTACTAGGTGTGGGTTTCCTTCCTTGGGATCCGTGCCGTAGCTAACGCATTAAGTACCCCGCCTGGGGAGTACGGCCGCAAGGCTAAAACTCAAAGGAATTGACGGGGGCCCGCACAAGCGGCGGAGCATGTGGATTAATTCGATGCAACGCGAAGAACCTTACCTGGGTTTGACATGCACAGGACGCGTCTAGAGATAGGCGTTCCCTTGTGGCCTGTGTGCAGGTGGTGCATGGCTGTCGTCAGCTCGTGTCGTGAGATGTTGGGTTAAGTCCCGCAACGAGCGCAACCCTTGTCTCATGTTGCCAGCGGGTAATGCCGGGGACTCGTGAGAGACTGCCGGGGTCAACTCGGAGGAAGGTGGGGATGACGTCAAGTCATCATGCCCCTTATGTCCAGGGCTTCACACATGCTACAATGGCCGGTACAAAGGGCTGCGATGCCGTGAGGTTAAGCGAATCCTTTTAAAGCCGGTCTCAGTTCGGATCGGGGTCTGCAACTCGACCCCGTGAAGTCGGAGTCGCTAGTAATCGCAGATCAGCAACGCTGCGGTGAATACGTTCCCGGGCCTTGTACACACCGCCCGTCACGTCATGAAAGTCGGTAACACCCGAAGCCAGTGGCCTAACCCTTTGGGAGGGAGCTGTCGAAGGTGGGATCGGCGATTGGGACGAAGTCGTAACAAGGTAGCCGTACCGGAAGGTGCGGCTGGATCACCTCCTTTCTAAGGAGCACCACGAAAAGCACTCCAATTGGTGGGGTGCGAGCCGTGAGGGGTCCTCGTCTGTAGTGGACGAAGACCGGGTGCACAACAACAAGCAATCGCCAGACACACTGTTGGGTCCTGAGACAACACCTTGTGTTGTCCCTCCATCTTGGTGGTGGGGTGTGGTGTTTGAGAACTGGATAGTGGTTGCGAGCATCAACTGGATGCGCTGCCGGCAACGGTGGCGTGTTCTTTTGTGCAATTTTTTATTCTTTGGTTTTTGTGTTTGTAAGTGTTTAAGGGCACATGGTGGATGCCTTGGCATCGAGAGCCGATGAAGGACGTGGGAGGCTGCGATATGCCTCGGGGAGCTGTCAACCGAGCGTGGATCCGAGGATTTCCGAATGGGGAAACCCAGCACGAGTGATGTCGTGTTACCCGTACCTGAATATATAGGGTACGGGGGGGAACGCGGGGAAGTGAAACATCTCAGTACCCGTAGGAAGAGAAAACAATTGTGATTCCGCTAGTAGTGGCGAGCGAACGCGGAAAATGGCTAAACCGCATGCATGTGTAACCGGGTAGGGGTTGTGTGTGCGGGGTTGTGGGAGTGATACGTCTCAGCTCTACCTGGCTGAGGGGCAGTCAAAAAGTGTCGTAGTTAGCGGAAGTGGCCTGGGATGGCCCGCCATAGACGGTGAGAGCCCGGTACGCGAAAACTCGGCGCCTGCCTTGTATCAGTTCCCGAGTAGCAGCGAGCCCGTGGAATTTGCTGTGAATCTGCCGGGACCACCCGGTAAGCCTAAATACTTCTCGATGACCGATAGCGGATTAGTACCGTGAGGGAATGGTGAAAAGTACCCCGGGAGGGGAGTGAAAGAGTACCTGAAACCGTGTGCCTACAATCCGTCAGAGCCTCCTCGTGGGGTGATGGCGTGCCTTTTGAAGAATGAGCCTGCGAGTCAGGGACATGTCGCGAGGTTAACCCGTGTGGGGTAGCCGTAGCGAAAGCGAGTCTGAATAGGGCGCATCCCCGTAAGGGGTGTAGTGGCATGTTCTGGACCCGAAGCGGAGTGATCTACCCATGGCCAGGGTGAAGCGCGGGTAAGACCGCGTGGAGGCCCGAACCCACTTAGGTTGAAGACTGAGGGGATGAGCTGTGGGTAGGGGTGAAAGGCCAATCAAACTCCGTGATAGCTGGTTCTCCCCGAAATGCATTTAGGTGCAGCGTTACGTGGTTCACCGCGGAGGTAGAGCTACTGGATGGCCGATGGGCCCTACTAGGTTACTGACGTCAGCCAAACTCCGAATGCCGTGGTGTCAAGCGTGGCAGTGAGACGGCGGGGGATAAGCTCCGTACGTCGAAAGGGAAACAGCCCAGATCGCCGGCTAAGGCCCCAAAGCGTGTGCTAAGTGGAAAAGGATGTGCAGTCGCAGAGACAACCAGGAGGTTGGCTTAGAAGCAGCCACCCTTGAAAGAGTGCGTAATAGCTCACTGGTCAAGTGATTGTGCGCCGATAATGTAGCGGGGCTCAAGCACACCGCCGAAGCCGCGGCACATTCACGTATGTGAATGTGGGTAGGGGAGCGTCCCTCACTCAGCGAAGCCTCCGGGTAACCGGTGGTGGAGGGTGGGGGAGTGAGAATGCAGGCATGAGTAGCGATTAGGCAAGTGAGAACCTTGCCCGCCGAAAGACCAAGGGTTCCTGGGCCAGGCCAGTCCGCCCAGGGTGAGTCGGGACCTAAGGCGAGGCCGACAGGCGTAGTCGATGGACAACGGGTTGATATTCCCGTACCCGTGTGTGCGCGCCCGTGATGAATCATCTGTGCTAACCACCCAAATGGTCGCTGATCAATCCCTTCGGGGTGCGACGGTGACCGGCTGCGTGGGACCCCGGGTGGTAGTAGTCAAGCGATGGGGTGACGCAGGAAGGCAGCCGTACCAGTCAGTGGTAATACTGGGGCAAGCCCGTAGGGAGAGCGATAGGCAAATCCGTCGCTCATATTCCTGAGAGGTGATGCATAGCCGATTGAGGCGAATTCGGTCATCCTCTGCTGCCAAGAAAAGCCTCTAGCGAGCACACACACGGCCCGTACCCCAAACCAACACAGGTGGTCAGGTAGAGAATACCAAGGCGTACGAGATAACTATGGTTAAGGAACTCGGCAAAATACCCCCGTAACTTCGGGAGAAGGGGGACCGAAATATCGTGAACACCCTTGCGGTGGGAGCGGGATTCGGTCGCAGAAACCAGTGAGAAGCGACTGTTTACTAAAAACACAGGTCCGTGCGAAGTCGCAAGACGATGTATACGGACTGACGCCTGCCCGGTGCTGGAAGGTTAAGAGGACCCGTTAACCGCAAGGTGAAGCGGAGAATTTAAGCCCCAGTAAACGGCGGTGGTAACTATAACCATCCTAAGGTAGCGAAATTCCTTGTCGGGTAAGTTCCGACCTGCACGAATGGCGTAACGACTTCTCAACTGTCTCAACCATAGACTCGGCGAAATTGCACTACGAGTAAAGATGCTCGTTACGCGCGGCAGGACGAAAAGACCCCGGGACCTTCACTATAGCTTGGTATTGTTGTTCGGTACGGTTTGTGTAGGATAGGTGGGAGACTGTGAAACTCGGACGCCAGTTCGAGTGGAGTCGTTGTTGAAATACCACTCTGATCGTATTGGACACCTAACGTCGAACCGTATATCCGGTTCACGGACAGTGCCTGGTGGGTAGTTTAACTGGGGCGGTTGCCTCCTAAAATGTAACGGAGGCGCCCAAAGGTTCCCTCAACCTGGACGGCAATCAGGTGTTGAGTGTAAATGCACAAGGGAGCTTGACTGCGAGACTTACAAGTCAAGCAGGGACGAAAGTCGGGATTAGTGATCCGGCACCCCCGAGTGGAAGGGGTGTCGCTCAACGGATAAAAGGTACCCCGGGGATAACAGGCTGATCTTCCCCAAGAGTCCATATCGACGGGATGGTTTGGCACCTCGATGTCGGCTCGTCGCATCCTGGGGCTGGAGCAGGTCCCAAGGGTTGGGCTGTTCGCCCATTAAAGCGGCACGCGAGCTGGGTTTAGAACGTCGTGAGACAGTTCGGTCTCTATCCGCCGCGCGCGTCAGAAGCTTGAGGAAACCTGTCCCTAGTACGAGAGGACCGGGACGGACGAACCTCTGGTATACCAGTTGTCCCACCAGGGGCACCGCTGGATAGCCACGTTCGGACAGGATAACCGCTGAAAGCATCTAAGCGGGAAACCTTCTCCAAGATGAGGCTTCTCACCCTTTTAGAGGGATAAGGCCCCCCGCAGACCACGGGATCGATAGGCCAGACCTGGAAGCTCAGTAATGAGTGCAGGGAACTGGCACTAACCGGCCGAAAACTTAC
>NZ_LZLE01000067.1 GCF_001673155.1 Mycobacterium sp. 1423905.2
GCATGCGGCGACCGGCAGGGCCACCAGTGCCATCCACAACGGCCGCATCCTGCGTTGATAACACGAGATTGGGGCGCCGCCGGGGAGATTGGGCCGCGCGTCAGCCGACCGCCTCCATGACCTGCCGCGCCGCATGCCGAATCTGCTCGACCATCGGCCGGCTGAGGCTCAATTGCCGAGGGACGTCGATGATCGTGGTGATGACGCCAATGTCCTCGCGCTGCCAGACCGCGCCGTGGCGGTCCATGATGGTGCGCATCGGCAGGTTGTCCGAGAGCATCCGCGCGGAGAACCGTTCGACGCCGTCGACGCGGGCCGCCACCGCCAGGGCGTCGATCAGGAAGGTGCCGATGCCCGCTTCGTTCGCGACGAGGCCGACCCGACGGTCGCCGAGATCGCCTTCACCGTCGCCGACGCCTACCAGGGCCGCGGCATCGGCACCTTCCTGATCGACGCCCTGGCGGTGGCGGCCCGCGTCGACGGCGTCGAACGGTTCTCCGCGCGGATGCTCTCGGACAACCTGCCGATGCGCACCATCATGGACCGCCACGGCGCGGTCTGGCAGCGCGAGGACATTGGCGTCATCACCACGATCATCGACGTCCCTCGGCAATTGAGCCTCAGCCGGCCGATGGTCGAGCAGATTCGGCATGCGGCG
>NZ_LZLE01000068.1 GCF_001673155.1 Mycobacterium sp. 1423905.2
GTCAGCACGACGATCGAGGCGCACGGTGACCCCGGCAACTGGCCGTTCGACAGCTACAAGACAGAGCAACTTTCAGCCGATGTGTTGGTCGGTACGGGCGACAATCGAAAGAGGATTCCAGCGCGGGTAGAAGTCACCGGCTCGCTGGACGGGTGGGAAGTGAGCTTAACGCGGGTGCATTCCAGCGGTGATCCTGGGCCGGCATCGCGCGTGCGGGACAACTCTGACGTCGTCGTCAAACTGCAGCGGGCGAAAGGCCCACTGATCTTCGACTTGTTCATCTGCGCGGTTCTCGTCACCCTGCCGACCTTGGCGTTGTTGGTGGCGGTTCCGATGGCATTGGGCAGGCGAAAGTTCGTGCCGCCGTTCGCAACTTGGTATGCGGCCAACTTGTTCGCCATTGTCCCACTGCGCAACATTCTGCCCGGATCACCGCCGCCCGGGGCGTGGATCGACCAGGCCATCGTGCAGTGGGTGCTCATCGCGTTGACCGTGGCGATGAGTCTGTACATTCTGGCCTGGGTGAGGCAGTCGGACTGAGTCTTCGCTGAATCGCGGGCGGCGGTGAGGTTCGTTGCTACGATTCGACCCCGTGTCGCAAGACGAGGCGGTGCCCCTAGCTAACGATTCGGTGGAAGCCGCCCCGGCGCCCGAAACCAAGCACATGTCGCGCCGCAAGCACCTGGTGCTGGACACGTCCATCATTATCGGCGTTGCCGTGCTCTACGTCTTGTCCCTGCTGGGCTATCACTGGCTGGCGAGCACGCCGGGACCCTTGCCCAAGCCGGACGTGGGTACCACGGCGGACACGGTGGTGTTGGTGCGGTTCGAGCAACTGCACACCGTCGCCAACCGGCTCGATGTCAAAGTGCTTGTGCTACCCGATGATTCGATGACCGATAAACGACTGAACGTAATAACCGTCGACGCCACGGTGCGGTTGTATCCCGGTAACGACTCGGGGGACCTGCACTATCCGGTAGGCAAAACTCCCGCCCAGGTTGCCACGACCATCGAAGCTCACGGTGACCCGGCGAACTGGCCGTTCGACACCTACACCACCGACCCCATCCACGCCGACATGCTGGTGGGCTCCGGCGAGCATCGCGCGCCGAAACCCGCCCGGGTGGAAGTGACGGGAACCCTGGACGGTTGGGACATCCAGGTGCAGCGGGTGGGGGATTCCAGCAGCAGCACGTCGGATCGGCTCGACGACGTCGTCATCACCTTGCAGCGGGCCAAGGGACCGTTGGTGTTCGATCTCGGCATCTGCCTGGTGCTGTTCACCCTGCCCACGCTGGCGCTGTTCGTCGCCATCCAAATGGTCACCGGCCGTAGGGAATTCCTGCCACCGTTCGGCACCTGGTATGCCGCCATGCTGTTTGCCGTCGTGCCACTGCGCAATATTCTGCCCGGCTCGCCGCCGATGGGTTCCTGGATAGATCAGGCCGTGGTGATCTGGGTGCTGATCGCGCTGGCCACCGCGATGGTGGTGTACATCGCCGCGTGGTACCGGCACACGCGTTAAGGTCCACGCTTGGCGTACGGCTGGTCGAAACGCCGTGTTAACGCTGGTGGCGCCGAGTGTTAAATGCTCGTAGCGTCGCTCATTAGCGGCTGCTAGCAAACACACACGTGGATAACATCTCACTGCGTGACGGTGTCGAAAGAACACGTCCTGGCCGAGACTTTCGCGCTGCCCGGCCACGGGAACCCGGTTGCGCCCGCGCAACCGGCGCCCGTTGGCAAGCCGCGACGACGGCACTTCGTCATCGATGTTTGCG
This sequence comes from Mycobacterium sp. 1423905.2, assembly GCF_001673155.1. Classification (GTDB taxonomy): domain Bacteria; phylum Actinomycetota; class Actinomycetes; order Mycobacteriales; family Mycobacteriaceae; genus Mycobacterium. The sequence continues at coordinate 1,785 of NZ_LZLE01000068.1, forward strand.
TCGTCCTAGGGGTCGTCGTCATCTATCTGCTGTCGCTGGTCGGCTATCACTGGCTTGCCACCGCGCCCGGTCCGCTCGCCGAGCCCGATGTCAGCACGGTCGACAACACCGTGGTCCTGGTGCGTATCGAGCAGTTGCACCATGTCGAACATCGGCTCGACGTCAAAGTGCTTGTGATGCCCGATGATTCGATGGTCGACAAGCGGCTCGGCGTGTTGACTGTGGACACTTCGGTGCGGTTTTTGCCGCGCAACGACTTAGGTGACCTGCAGTACCCGATCGGCAAGTCGCCGGCCCAAGTGGCCACGACCATACCCGCGCACGGCGAACCCGGAGACTGGCCGTTCGACGTCTATCGGACCGACACCATCCAGGCCGACGTGTTGGTCGGGTCGGGGGAGAATCGTCAGTACAAACCGGCTCGGGTAGAAGTCACCGGATTGCTGGAGGGGTGGGACATCTCCGTCGCGCGAGTCGGGCGCAGCAGCCCCGACCCGGCCCGCCCGGACAACGTCGTCATCACTTTGCAGCGGGCCAAGGGGCCCCTGGTATTCGACCTCGGGATCTGCCTGGTGCTCATCACGCTGCCGACCCTGGCGCTGTTCGTCGCCATCCAAATGCTGACCGGACGCCGCAAGTTTCTGCCGCCGTTCTCGACCTGGTACGCCGCGATGCTGTTCGCCGTCGTGCCATTGCGCAACATCCTTCCGGGCGCGCCGCCCACGGGTTCGTGGGTGGATCAAGCCGTCGTGATCTGGGTGCTGATTGGGTTGGCCACTGCACTGGTGCTCTACGTGGCCGCCTGGTATCGATCCGAGTAGATTGTCGTAGGCCGGTGGCATAATCGAACACATGTTCGATGATGTGATCGCGCGATTCAACGAGCACTTCGAGCGGTGCTATCCGTCGACGACCGCGCAATCCGCCGCCCACATCGAGCAGATCGCGGCGATGGCGCGCGTCGAGAACCGTGCGGCGGCCGCCCAACTGGCTGCGATCGGTGAATTGTTCGCCTACCGGCTGTCGCGCTGTTCTGAGACTGAGGACTGGGCGGTGGACACCATGGAGGCGGTGGCTGCCGAGGTCTCTGCGGCGTTGGGAATCAGCCAGGCATTGGCGTCCAGCCGGGTCGGGTACGCCCGGGTGATGCGCGAGCGCCTCCCGCGGGTCGCCGACCTATTCAAAGCCGGCGACATCGACTTCCGGATGTTTCAGACCATTGCCTATCGCACCGAGTTGATCACCGACCGCGAGGTATTGGCCGCGGTGGACGACGAGTTGTTCGTTCGGGTGCCGCGCTGGTCATCGCTGAGCCGGCAGCGGCTGTCCGGACTGGTTGATGCGATCGTGGTCAGAGTCGACGCCGACGCGGTACGCCGGCGCCGCGAGCGGCACAACGACCGCGAGGTGTGGATCGGTGACTTGGAGGACGGGATGTCTCAGCTCGAAGGCATCCTGATGACCCCGGATGCTCGCGCCTTGGATCAGCGGCTCACGGCCCTGGCACGCACGGTGTGCGAACACGACCCGCGAACTCACGCTCAACGCCGCGCCGATGCGCTGGGTGCGCTGGCCGCCGACGCCGACCGGCTGGGCTGTCGCTGCGGGCGCCCCGATTGTGCGGCCGGCACCCGGCCCGCGTCTTCCCCGGTGGTCATCCATGTCATCGCCGAGCAAGCCGCGCTGAGCGGCACCGGTGGCGCGTCGGCTTCGCTGGTGGGAGCCGACGGGCTCATCACCCCCGAACTGCTGGCCGAGTTGGCCGCTTCGGCGAAGCTGGTGCCGTTGGTGCATCCCGCCGATGCCCCACCCGAGCCGGGCTACACGCCGTCGAAAGCGTTGGCCGACTTCGTGCGGTGCCGCGACCTGACGTGCCGCTTCCCCCACTGCGATCGCCCTGCCGCCGTGTGCGACCTCGACCACACCGTCCCGTACGCCCAGGGCGGGCCGACCCACGCATCGAACCTCAAGTGCTACTGCCGGCTGCACCACCTGATCAAAACCTTCTGGGGCTGGCACGAAAAGCAACTTCCCGACGGCACCTTGATCCTGACCTCACCCGCCGGCCATACCTACGTCACCACCCCTGGCAGCGCCCTGCTTTTCCCGAGCCTGTGCTCGGCCACCGGCAACCTTCCGACGTCAGAAGCCGGCGCGCCCGAGGCCTACTGCGGCGAACGCACCGCGATGATGCCCAGACGCCGCCGCACCCGCGCCCAGAACCACGCCAGCCGCGTCGCCACCGAACGCCGGCAAAACCACAACGCTCGTACAACCCGCCGGGCAGAATGTTGGACCGGGTGGGACTCACCGGACGAAGGCGAACCGCCGCCCTTCTAGCTATCTCGACGAATTTGGCTCTGAGCTGGTCGTCCCCTAGACTCTAGGGGTTGCCTTGGGCAGACCTCGGCTGGTGCGTGCAAGCGTCATCGGCCCCGCGTGCCCTTCGGAGACACAAACCGCGCACGTCAGGTTGTTTGGTGAGTGTTGCTTGCCTCCTGCCGTGCACACGCATACCAGGTCAGGAGATCGAGTGATTCAGCAGGAATCGCGGCTGAAGGTCGCCGACAACACCGGCGCCAAGGAGATCTTGTGCATCCGGGTGCTCGGTGGTTCGTCGCGACGCTATGCCGGAATCGGTGACGTCATCGTCGCCACCGTCAAAGACGCCATCCCCGGCGGCAACGTCAAGCGTGGGGACGTCGTCAAGGCTGTCGTCGTGCGCACCGTCAAGGAGCGTCGGCGCCCAGACGGCAGCTACATCAAGTTCGACGAGAACGCGGCGGTGATCATCAAGCCCGACAACGACCCGCGCGGCACCCGCATCTTCGGGCCGGTCGGCCGCGAGCTGCGGGAGAAGCGGTTCATGAAGATCATCTCGCTGGCCCCGGAGGTGTTGTAGATGAAGGTCCACAAGGGCGACACGGTGCTGGTGATCGCCGGCAAAGACAAGGGCGCCAAGGGCAAGGTGCTGCGGGCCTACCCGGACCGCAACCGCGTGCTGGTCGAGGGCGTCAACCGGATCAAGAAGCACACCGCGATCTCGACCAACCAGCGTGGCGCCCGATCGGGCGGCATCGTCACCCAAGAGGCGCCGATCCACGTCTCGAACGTGATGGTCGTCGACTCCGACGGCAAGCCCACCCGCATCGGCTATCGGGTCGACGAGGAGACCGGCAAGCGCGTCCGTATCTCCAAGCGCAACGGCAAGGACATCTAAAGTGACCACCACAGAAAAACTTCAGCCGCGCCTCAAAGAGCGCTACCGCAGCGAGATCCGGGACGCCCTGAACCAGCAGTTCGGCTACGCCAACGTCATGCAGATCCCGACCGTCACCAAAGTCGTGGTCAACATGGGCGTGGGCGAGGCCGCCCGGGACGCCAAGCTGATCAACGGCGCGGTCAACGACCTGTCGCTGATCACCGGGCAGAAGCCGGAGATTCGCCGCGCCCGCAAATCCATCGCGCAGTTCAAGCTCCGTGAAGGCATGCCGATCGGGGTGCGGGCCACGCTGCGGGGAGACCGCATGTGGGAGTTTCTCGATCGGCTCACTTCCATTGCCCTGCCGCGTATTCGGGACTTCCGCGGTCTGTCGCCCAAGCAATTCGACGGCGTCGGCAACTACACCTTCGGCTTGGCCGAGCAGTCGGTGTTCCACGAGATCGATGTGGACAAGATCGACCGGGTCCGAGGCATGGACATCAACGTCGTCACCTCGGCGACGAACGACGAGGAAGGACGGGCGCTGTTGCGGGCGCTCGGCTTCCCCTTCAAGGAGAACTGAGCATGGCGAAAAAGGCATTGGTCAACAAGGCCGCGCGCAAGCCGAAATTCGCGGTGCGCGGCTACACCCGCTGCAGCAAGTGCGGCCGCCCGCGCGCGGTGTTCCGCAAGTTCGGGCTGTGCAGGATCTGCCTGCGCGAGATGGCGCACGCGGGTGAACTGCCCGGCGTGCAGAAGAGCAGTTGGTGACGGGGGGCTGACGATATGACTATGACGGACCCCATCGCGGACTTCCTGACCCGTCTGCGCAACGCCAACTCGGCGTACCACGACGAAGTGAGCCTGCCGCACTCCAAGATCAAGGCGAACATCGCCCAGATCCTGAAGAACGAGGGCTACATCACCGACTTCCGCACCGAGGATGCTCGGGTGGGTAAGTCGCTGGTCGTGCAACTCAAGTACGGCCCCAGCCGGGAGCGCAGCATCGCGGGCTTGAAGCGCGTGTCCAAGCCCGGCCTGCGGGTGTACGCCAAGTCCACCAACCTGCCGCGCGTGCTCGGTGGCCTTGGCGTCGCGATCATTTCGACGTCGTCGGGTCTGCTCACCGACCGTCAGGCAGCCAGACAGGGCGTGGGCGGCGAAGTCCTCGCGTACGTGTGGTGAGGGGTTAACAAATGTCGCGTATTGGTAAGCAGCCGGTTCCGATCCCGGCCGGAGTCGACGTCACGATCGACGGCCAGAAGATCTCGGTCAAGGGTCCCAAGGGAACGCTGGACCTGACCGTGGCGGAGCCAATCACGGTGGAGCGCAACGAAGATGGCGCCATCGTGGTCAACCGTCCCAACGACGAGCGGCGCAACCGCTCGTTGCACGGACTGTCGCGCACGCTGGTGTCCAACCTGGTCACCGGTGTGACCGAGGGTTACACCACCAAGATGGAGATCTTCGGGGTCGGTTACCGCGTGCAGCTCAAGGGCTCCAACCTCGAGTTCGCGCTGGGCTACAGCCACCCGGTGGTCATCGAGGCCCCCGAAGGCATCACGTTCGCGGTCCAGGCGCCGACGAAGTTCACGGTGTCGGGCATCGACAAGCAGAAGGTCGGTCAGATCTCGGCGAACATCCGCCGCCTGCGCCGTCCCGACCCGTACAAGGGCAAGGGCGTGCGTTACGAGGGTGAGCAGATCCGCCGCAAGGTCGGAAAGACAGGTAAGTAGTCATGGCGCAAACTCAGGCAGCTGCAGCTGAGCGCAAGCCGGTGGGGCAGAACATCTCTGCGACCCGGCGGGTGTCCCGAGTGCGGAGGCACGCGCGGCTGCGCAAGAAGATCTCCGGCACCGACCAACGGCCCCGTCTGGTGGTGCACCGGTCCGCGCGGCACATCCACGTGCAACTGGTGAACGACCTCAACGGCACCACCGTGGCCGCCGCCTCGTCGATCGAAGCCGACGTGCGGGGGCTCGAGGGAGACAAGAAGGCCCGCAGCGTGCGCGTCGGCCAACTGATCGCCGAGCGCGCCAAGGCGGCCGGCATCGACACCGTGGTCTTCGACCGCGGTGGATACACCTACGGCGGACGGATCGCGGCGCTGGCCGATGCCGCACGCGAGAACGGATTGAGTTTCTGATGAACGGAAGGACCGCATAATGGCGGAGCAAACGGCCGGGGGCCAGGGCGGCCCAGACAGCCGGGACAGCCGCGAGGGGCGGGGTCGCCGTGACGGTGGCGGCCGCGGCGGCCGTGACCGCGACGGTGACAAGAGCAACTACCTAGAGCGCGTCGTCGCCATCAACCGCGTTTCCAAGGTGGTCAAGGGTGGCCGGCGGTTCAGCTTCACCGCGCTGGTCATCGTGGGCGACGGCAACGGGATGGTCGGTGTCGGCTACGGCAAGGCCAAGGAAGTCCCGGCCGCGATCGCCAAGGGCGTCGAGGAGGCTCGCAAAGGCTTCTTCCGGGTACCGCTCATCGGCGGCACCATCACCCACCCGGTCCAGGGTGAGGCCGCGGCCGGTGTGGTGCTGTTGCGCCCCGCCAGCCCCGGTACCGGTGTCATCGCCGGCGGTGCG
>NZ_LZLE01000069.1 GCF_001673155.1 Mycobacterium sp. 1423905.2
GGCTTCTTTGGTCCGGCCGGCGGCCGCCGCCTTCGCGGCCTGCTGCTCGAATTGCTCGGCGCGGGTGCGGAATTGCTCGGCGCGGGCCTGCGCCTGCGGGTCTGACCAATCCGCCTCGCCGGCGTCGCGCACCTTCTTTTCCACCGCACGCAGCCGTCGTTCCAATTCGGCGGACCGCTCCCGCGGCACCCTGCCGATCGCATCCCATTTCTCGACGATCGAACGCAACGCCGCCCGGGCGGCGTCGTGATTGCTGGTGTCGAGCTTCTCCGCCTCGGCCAGCAGCGCCTCCTTGGCCGAAGCGTTGGCCCGCAACTCGGCATCCTTGGCCGCGGTCGCCGCATTGCGCGCGGTGAAGAAGGAATCCTGAGCGGCCTTGAAGCGCCGCCACAACGCGTCGTCGACGTCCTTGCTGGCGCGCCCGGCCGCCTTCCACTCGGTCAGCAGCTTGCGGAACTCCGCACTCGTCGGACCCCAGTCCGTCGAGTCGGACAGTTCTTCGGCTCGCTGACACAGCCGTTCCTTGGCCTGCCGCACCCCGGACCGCTCGCGGTCGAGTTCGGCGAAGTAGGCCCCACGGCGCCGGTTGAAGTTGTCGCGCGCCGCCGAATACCGCTTCCACAGGGCGTCGTCGACCTTGCGGTCCAGGCCGCTGATCGTCTTCCATTCCTCGAGGATCGCCCGCAACCGGTCGCCGGCCGTCTTCCACTGCGTGGAGTTGGCGGCCAGGTCCTCCGCCTCGGCGGCCAGCGCCTCCTTGCGGGCGGTCTGCGCCGCCCGGTGTTGGTCACGCTTGGAGCGCTCCGCGGCGGCGATCGAGTCCGCCTGCTCACGGATCGCGGTCAGCCGAGCCGCCAATGCGTCGATGTCACCGAGCACGGTCGCGGCCGGCAGTGTCTCGGCCAGCGCCGCGGCGCTGGCCCTGATCTTGCGGGCATCGCCGGTCCCGGACGCCAATCGCTCCTCGAGAAGGGTGACCTCGGTGCTCAAATCGTCGAATCGCCGGCCGAAGTGAGCGAACGCCGCTTCCGGATCGCCGGCCTGCCAGGACCCGATCACCCGCTCGCCGGCGGCGGTGACCAGCCACACGGTGCCGTCGTCGTCGACGCGCCCGAATCGGTGCGGGTCGCTGTGCGGGTGCGCCGGCGCGGGGTGGGTGGTGGACCGGGCTACCGGGCGGGCGCCGGGGCGCGGCCCGGGTCGGGGTATCGGACTGGGAATGGGTCCGCGCGGGGCGCTCGGCAGCGGCTGAGACTGCGGCCCTGTTGGCGGGGCCGAATCACTGGTACGGGGCTCGTCAGCCATCATCCGCTCGTCACCTACCCTTCGCGCGATCGAATACCCGCGCACCTGCCGCGCGAAGCGGCACCACTTTCCGGTCGGCCGGTTAGTTGGACGCCTCCTAAACCTCTCCAACCGATTCCAACCGATATTGAAGCAGCTTGACGGCCTGCGTGCCGCCACCTTTCCCGCAGCGACGCGGTGGCGGCCGGTGCGACCCGGCCACCCTGCGCCCTGACGCCTGCCAAAACCTCTCGCCGCCTTGCGATTCCACATCGATTAGCGGTCAGCCGATCACATCTGGGTTGCCGTTCTATTGCACACCCGGCCGGCGCTGCGCCGAACGGTACCGTTGCGAAAGGCGTTCGGTACACGTGGCGTGGGAGCTGCTGCCCGAAGCGGGTCGAATCTGCCGCTACCTAGCGGGCACACAGCTCACCCATAGTCGACTACAGCTGATACTCAGGTCGGCGCGCAAGGATCTAGGACGTTAGCATTGTTGAACTGCCAGCGAACGCCAGGTGTACTCGCACCTGCCGGGGGAACGCAGGTCAGGAACCAGGACTTATTAGGGGTCGTCCATGACTAAGGTCGAAATCGCCGCGATCATCGCGTTATTTGCGGCCCTTGCATCGGCGACCGGTGACGTCGTCCGGCAGCGGTCCGCTCACCAGATCACCGACAAAGAAGTCGGCCACCTCGCCTTGTTCGGCATGTCGCTGCGCGATACCCGGTGGTGGTTGGGCGGTGCGGCGGCGGTGCTGAACTACAGCCTGCAGGCCTTCGCGCTGGCCTGGGCTTCGGTGATGTTGGTGACCGCGCTTCAGGTGACCGCGCTGCTGTTCGCTTTGCCCATTTACGCCCGCGTCGCCCATCACCGGATAACCCGCTACGAGTGGTTGTGGGCGCTGGTCCTGGCCACGGCGTTGGCCCTGGTCATCAGCGTGGGTGACCCATCGGCCGGCCATCAGCGCGCGTCGCTGCACACCTGGATCATCGTCGGCGCGATCATGGGCCCGATCCTGGTGCTGTGCGTGGTGACGGCGCGGATCTTCACTGGCCGTCCCGCCGCCGCAATCCTGCTGGCCGTGGTCTCTGGGTCGTCGTTGGCTTTGTTCGCGGTGCTGACCAAAGGCGTCGTCGAGGTGCTCGAGGACGGCTTCGGCGCGGTGTTGCGCGCCCCGGAGTTCTATCCCTGGTTGGTGGTGGCTTTGGCCGGCATGGTGTTTCAGCAGTCGGCCTTCCGCGCCGGCGCGCTGACCGCGTCATTGCCGACGATGACGGTCGCTAAGCCGGTAGTCGCCACCATCCTCGGGGTGACCGTGCTGGGCGAATCGTTGCACGTTCAGGGGCCCGAGGTGGTGGTGCTGATCGCAGCCGTGGCCGTGGTGATCGCGGCGACGGTCGCACTGGCGCGCGGCGAGGCCGCCACCATGGTTGCCGAGACCGGTCGCGACAAGCTGGACGAGCACGCTGCGGTCGGTGAATCCGCGGATCCGGTGGTGGCGGTAGAGGGCAGGCCGTAGCGGATAGTTTGGTGGCGTGCTGAGCGCCATCGCCATCGTTCCGTGCGCGCCGGTGCTGGTTCCCGAATTGGCGGGCGTGGCGGCCGCGGAGTTGAGCGACCTGGCGGCCGCGGTGACGGCGGCGGCAACAGCGCTGCCCCAGCGATGGATTGCGGTAGGCACCGGCCGCGCCGAAGAAGTCATTGCCGGGGGCAGCGGCACTTTCGCGGGCTTCGGTGTGGACTTGCCCGTACGACTCTCCCCGGAATCGGCTGACGAGCCGGCTGACTTACCGCTGTGCGCGCTGATGGCCGCCTGGCTTCGCGGCCGGGTCCGTCCGGATGCCAGCGTCGCGGTTCACCTCTACGGCGCCGAGCTGGGGGCCGACGCCGCGGTGGCGAAGGGCAGGCGGCTGCGCGCCGAGATCGACCAAGCGCCGGACCCGATCGGTGTGCTGGCCGTCGCCGACGGCGTCAACACACTGACCCGGACTGCCCCCGGCGGGTACCAGCCCGGCAACGCCGACGCGCAGCAGGCCTGCGATGAGGCGCTGGCCAGCGGTGACGTCGCCGCGCTGACCCGGCTAGCCGCGCCGGTGCTCGGCCGAGTGGCCTTCCAGGTCCTGGCCGGCCTGGCCGAACCACGGCCGCGATCGGCCGAAGAGCTCTACCGCGGCGCTCCCTACGGGGTGGGCTACTTCGCCGGCGTCTGGCAGCCATGAGGCCCTTGGCGATCATCGGGCCCACCGGCACCGGCAAGTCGCAACTCGCGCTCGACGTCGTTGACCATCTCGTCGGCGAAGTACCCGCCGAAATCGTCAACGCCGACGCCATGCAGCTCTACCGTGGCATGGACATCGGGACCGCCAAACTGCCGGTCGCCGCCCGCCGCGGCATTCCGCACCATCAACTCGACGTCTTGGACGTCACCCAGACCGCGTCGGTGGCGCGATACCAGCAGGCGGCGACCGCCGATATCGAGGCGATCGCGGCCAGGGGAGCGGTGCCCGTCGTGGTGGGCGGTTCCATGCTCTACATTCAGTCGCTGCTCGACGACTGGTCTTTCCCCGCGACCGACGCCGCCGTGCGCGCCAAGTGGGAACAACGCCTGGCCGAGGTCGGCGTGGCTAGCCTGCACGCCGAACTCGCGCGCCGCGATCCGGCCGCAGCGGCGGTCATCTTGCCCACCGATCCTCGCCGCACCGTGCGGGCGCTGGAGGTGATCGAGCTGACCGGCCAGCCGTTCGCTGCCTCAGCGCCGCGCATCGGCTCCCCGCGATGGGGCGCAGCGATCATCGGTTTAGATTGTGACACAACACTTCTCGACGAACGACTGCAGCGGCGGACCCAGGCGATGTTCGACGACGGCCTGGTCGAGGAGGTCCGCGGACTGCTGGATCGCGGACTGCGCGACGGCGTCACCGCCGCGCGCGCCCTGGGTTACGCGCAGGTGATCGCGGCCCTGGACGCCGGCGGTGGCGCTGACCACCTGCGTGACGCCCAAGAGCAGACGTTCATCGGCACCCGCCGCTATGTGCGGCGACAGCGGTCATGGTTTCGCCGGGACCCCCGGGTGCACTGGATCGATGTGGGGACGGCCGACCGCGCCGTCGACGAGGCGTTGCGGGTGTGGCGGGACGTAACCTGAACGGGTGAGATTCGCCAAGGGCCACGGCACGCAGAACGACTTCGTGCTGCTGCCTGACGTCGAGGCCGCGCTGACGCTGACCCCCGCCGGGGTGGCCGCACTGTGCGACCGGCACCAGGGACTCGGCGCCGACGGCGTGCTGCGAGTCACTACCGCCGCCGCCGCGCTGAGCGCCGGCGTGCTGGACCGCCTGCCCGACGGCGTCGACGCGACCGACTGGTACATGGACTACCGCAACGCCGACGGATCCACCGCGCAGATGTGCGGCAACGGCGTGCGGGTGTTCGCTCACTACCTGAGGGCCAGCGGACTGGAGGGTCGCGACGAATTCGTCGTCGGCTCGCTGGCCGGCCCCCGGCTGGTCTCGCTGCACCACGCCGACCCGACCAGCGCCGACATCACCGTCGACATGGGCAAGGCCAACAAGCTGGGCGCCGGTGAAGCCACCGTCGGCGGCAGGCGGTTCGCCGGGGTGGCCGTCGACGTCGGCAATCCGCATCTGGCGTGTACCGATCCCCAGCTGACCGTCGAAGATCTGCGCGCGCTGGACGTCGGGGCGCCGGTGGACTTCGACCCGGGGCAGTTCCCGCAGGGCGTCAACGTCGAAGTGCTGACGCCACCGGCCAACGGCGCGATCTGGATGCGGGTGCACGAACGCGGTGTCGGGGAAACCCGTTCGTGCGGCACCGGAACCGTGGCGGCGGCCGTCGCCGCGCTGGCAATAGACGGGGCCGAGACCGGCACGCTCACGGTCCGGGTGCCCGGCGGTGACGTCGCCGTCACCGTCACCGACGCCACCAGCTTCCTGCGGGGACCCTCGGTACTGGTGGCACACGGCGAGCTGAGCGAGGAATGGTGGCGGTCCCAACAGCGTTAAATCAGATGCGCGCCATCGAATTTGCGTGCAACATTGCAGATTGCCTATGAATCAACCCGAGAGATATTCAGAGATTCCTCATCCCACTGCGCCGGCTGCCGAACCGAGCACCGGCGAACTCGCTTTAGAAGACCGCTCGGCGCTGCGCCGGGTGGCCGGGTTGTCGACCGAACTGGCCGACATCTCCGAGGTCGAATACCGCCAGCTGCGCCTCGAAAGGGTCGTGCTCGTCGGCGTGTGGACCGACGGCACCGCCGCCGAGAACCAGGCGAGCCTGGCCGAGCTGGCTGCGCTGGCCGAAACCGCCGGCTCGCAGGTGCTCGAAGGGCTCATCCAGCGCCGCGACAAGCCCGACCCGTCTACCTACATCGGTTCGGGCAAGGCCGCCGAGCTGCGTCAAGTGGTGGTGGCGACCGGCGCCGACACCGTCATCTGCGACGGTGAACTTTCGCCGGCCCAGCTAACCGCGCTGGAGAAGGCGGTGAAGGTCAAAGTCATCGACCGCACCGCGCTGATCCTGGACATCTTTGCCCAACATGCGACCAGCCGGGAGGGCAAGGCCCAGGTGTCGCTGGCGCAGATGGAGTACATGTTGCCCCGGCTGCGTGGTTGGGGTGAGTCGATGTCGCGGCAGGCCGGCGGTCGCGCCGGCGGCAGCGGCGGCGGCGTGGGTTTGCGCGGCCCCGGTGAAACCAAAATCGAGACCGATCGTCGGCGTATCCGGGAACGGATGTCCAAGCTGCGTCGCGACATCAAGGCCATGAAGCAGGTCCGCGACACCCAGCGCAGCCGCCGGCTGCACAGCGACATGCCCGCCATCGCCATCGTCGGCTACACCAACGCCGGCAAGTCCAGCATCCTCAACGCGCTGACCGGCGCTGGCGTGCTGGTCCAGGACGCCTTGTTCGCCACCCTGGAGCCCACCACCCGCCGCGCCGAATTCGACGACGGCCGGCCGTTCGTCCTGACCGACACCGTCGGGTTCGTCCGTCACCTGCCCACCCAACTGGTCGAGGCATTCCGGTCCACGTTGGAGGAAGTCGTCGACGCCGATCTGCTGGTGCACGTGGTCGACGGCTCCGACGCGAACCCGCTGGCCCAGATCAGCGCCGTGCGTCAGGTGATCTCCGAGGTCGTCGCCGACCACAACGGCGAGGCCCCTGCCGAACTGCTGGTGGTCAACAAAATCGACGCCGCGAGCGACCTGATGCTGGCTCAGCTGCGCCATGAGCTGCCGGACGCGGTATTCGTCTCGGCGCGGACCGGTGACGGGGTGGCCGCGCTAAGGCAACGCATGGCCGAGCTTGCCGCCCCGACCGACACCGCCGTCGATGTGGTCATCCCCTACGACCGTGGCGACTTGGTGGCTCGGGTGCACGCCGACGGGCGGGTCCAGGAAGCCGAACACAACTCCCACGGCACGCGGATCAAAGCGCGGGTTCCCGTTGCGCTGGCGGCCAGCTTGCAGGAATACGCCACGCGCTGACGGCGCCGGAGGCCTGACGTTCACCGCGAGTTGACGTGTGTCGTCGGTCCGCGTGGGTACTCCGGCGGGTGAGAGCGTCCAGTGCGCTACCCACCAGTGAGGGAGTAGATGAATGGCATCAGGAGTGGCCACGGTTTGGCTTCCAGTTACGGACATGAACCGTGCGGTGAAGTTCTACGGCGACGTTCTCGGGCTTGAAGTCCGCCAACAAAGCGACGAGTGGACCGAGGTCGATGCGGGCGGTCTTACCGTCGGCCTGAATGCCCGCGAGACGGCATCCGGCAGTTCGGGCGGTGGCGCCGTCATTTCCTTCCGACCCGACGGCGGTATCGAGGACGAGGTGTCCCGCCTCCAAGACGCCGGCGTGGAATTCTCCGGCGGCATCAGTGAGCACCCCTGGGGAAAGATTGCGCCGTTCAAGGACTCAGAAGGCAACGATCTACAGCTCTACGCACCGCCCAACTAGGCCGGGTGGTTCCACCGGCTGAGTGAGCTCGATCGCGCCCGCTGCCGACCAACCGTCTGGTTGGTATATGTTGGGCGGCAGAGATCGCGTCGATTCAGAATGGCCGGAGGTCGTAGGCATGGGCAGTGCCGTCAAATACCAGCGCACCCTGTTCGAACCGGAACACGACCTGTTCCGCGAGTCCTACCGCGGCTTCCTCGAACGCCACGTCGCGCCGTACCACGACGAATGGGAAAAGGCCAAGATCGTCGACCGCGGCGTATGGCTCGAGGCCGGCAAACAAGGATTCCTCGGCATGGCCGTGCCCGAGGAGTACGGCGGCGGCGGCAACGCCGACTTCCGGTACAACACGATCATCACCGAGGAAACGACGGCCGGACGCTTCAGCGGGATCGGCTTCGGTCTGCACAACGACATCGTCGCGCCCTACCTGCTGGCCCTGGCCACCGAAGAACAGAAGCAACGCTGGCTGCCCAAGTTCTGCAGCGGCGAGATCATCACCGCCATCGCCATGACCGAGCCGGGCACCGGTAGCGACTTGCAGGGCATCAAGACCCGGGCGGTCAAGCAAGGTGACCACTACGTGCTCAACGGGTCGAAGACCTTCATCACCAACGGAATCAACGCCGATCTGGTCATCGTCGTCGCTCAGACCGACCCGGAGAAAGGCGCGCAAGGCTTCTCCCTGCTCGCCGTCGAGCGCGGCATGGAGGGCTTCGAACGCGGCCGTCACCTGGACAAAATTGGCCTGGACGCCCAGGACACCGCCGAACTGTCATTCACCGACGTGCACGTGCCGGCCGAAAACCTGCTCGGCCAGGAGGGGATGGGCTTCATCTACCTCATGCAGAACCTGCCCCAGGAGCGGATCTCGATCGCCATCATGGCGGCGGCCGCCATGGAGACCGTGCTCGAGCAGACGCTGCAATACACCAAGGAGCGCAAGGCGTTCGGCAAGTCCATCGGCAACTTCCAGAACAGCCGGTTCCTGTTGGCCGAACTGGCCACCGAGGCGACCGTGGTGCGCATGATGGTCGACGAGTTCCTCAAGTTGCACCTCGAGGGCAAGCTGACCGTGGAGCAGGCCGCCATGGCCAAGTGGTACACCACCGAGAAGCAGGTGCACTTGATCGACCGTTGCCTGCAGTTGCACGGCGGATACGGCTACATGCGCGAATACCCGGTCGCCCGGGCCTATCTGGATGCGCGGGTGCAGACCATCTACGGCGGAACCACCGAGATCATGAAAGAGATCATCGGCCGCAGCCTGGGCGTGTAACGCCGACTATCGGTGCCCGTCGTGGGCGTCGTGCGCCCGTTGCAGGAGCTCGATCAACTCGACTTCCTGGTCGATCTCCGCGCGGAATTTCGTTGGCAGCGCGTCGATTCGGCGCTCGGCGTCTAACAGTTCGGCGAAGACCTTGTCCCGTTCGCTGCGCTCCGTCCCATGGTGCAGGTCGAGGTACTCGATAGCGTGACGGCGGGCGCGTGAGGCAGCGTTTTGCTTACGCCCCCGCCCGGAAAGCAGTGACGCCAGGGCGGTGATGACCAGGACGACGACGATGACGGTCAGCGATACCGTCGTGCTCACTTCCACCACGGGAACCGGATCGCCGTGGTTGATGAACGGAATGCTGTTGTCGTGCAACGCTTCCAGCATCAGCTTGACGCCGATGAAGGCGAGGATCGCGGCCAGCCCGTAGGACAGGTAGATCAGTCGGTCCAGCAGGTTGTCCAACAAGAAGTACAGCTGGCGCAAACCCAATAGCGAGAAGGCGGTGGCGGCAAAGACCAGGTAGACATTCTGGGTCAGACCGAACATCGCCGGCACCGAGTCGAACGCAAACAGCACGTCACTACCACCGACAGCGACCATCACCAGCAACAACGGCGTCATCACCCGCCTGCCGTTTTCGGTGACCACCAACCGGTCACCGTCATAGTGCTCCGATGTCCGCAGGAACCGGTTGGCCAACCGGATCACCACATTGTCGGCGTTGCGGCTCTCGGCCCCTTCGGGTTTGACGAGGTTGCCCGCCATGACCAGCAATGCCAACCCGAACACGTAGAACGCCATGTTGAAGTTATCGATCAACGCGGCGCCCAGCACGATGAAGACGGTGCGCGCGACAAGGGCGAACGCGATGCCGAACAACAACACCTTCTGCTGAGCCACCCGCGGCACCGCGAAACTGCTCATGATCACCAGGAACACGAACAGGTTGTCCACCGACAGCGCTTCATTGCTCAGATAGCCGGCGAAATACTCGATGGCCATGCCGGTGCTGCCGAAGACGGCCACGCCCACGCCGAACACGATCGCAATGCCGATATAGATGGCGGACCAGATGGCCGCTTCACGTAGCGTCGGCACGTGGGTATTGCGGATGTGGAAGAAATAGTCGAAGAACAGCAGGCCCGCGATCAAGACGATCGTGAGGGCCCAGACAACTCCGGAAACACCCATCGCTGCTGGGTTTCCTCTCACGGCATCGGTCCGGCGGGGGTCTTCGGCACGGTAACCCACCCCCTCATCGGGCCGCACCTCGGTTGCTCCCGACCCGAGCGCGGCCCCGCATCATTTCGACATCGGCTGGGTATCCGTTTTCGTAATATTTTTGATTTGACTTCGCATTTGTCGTTCGCCATAGCAAAGTTATGCGAGCCCGGCGACGATGCGGATCGTAGCTGGGTGACGGCCCACGGCGGGAAAACCGCCGGCTCGCAAGGCGGGTGGGGCAGCGGCTGGGAGGCTTGGTGAGCGGGCAGAGAGGTCAATTGAGCAGGCTGGTCGGACGGGCACTGGTCAGCTTGGCGGCGACAGCCGTGCTGGCCGTCTTCGCCGCACCCACGGTGGTGGCTTCACCGATCGGTGATGCCGAAGCGGCCATGATGGCCGCCTGGGAGAAGGCCGGTGGCGACACCTCGACGCTGGGCGCCCGCAAGGGTGACGTCTACCCCGTGGGCGACGGCTTCGCCCTCGACTTCGACGCCGGCAGGATGTACTTCACGCCGGCGACCGGCGCCAAGTACATGTACGGCCCGATCCTCGACAAATACCAGGCGCTCGGTGGCCCGGACGGCAGCGATCTCGGTTTCCCGACCATCAATGAAGTTCCGGGCTTAGCCGGGCCGGACAGTCGGGTCAGCACCTTCTCGGCGAGCGACAACCCGGTCATTTTCTGGACGCCCGACCACGGCGCGTTCGTGGTGCGCGGCGCGCTGAACGCGGCGTGGGACAAGTTGGGCAGCTCCGGTGGGGTGATCGGCGTCCCCGTCGGCGACGAAACCTACGACGGCGAAGTCACCGCGCAGAAGTTCAGCGGCGGCGAGATCAGCTGGAACCGCAAGACCAAACAATTCAACACCACACCACCGGCGTTGGCCGACCAACTCAAGGACCTGCAGGTCGCCATCGACCCCACCGCCGCCATCAACATGGCGTGGCGGGCCGCGGGCGGCGCGTCCGGCCCGTTGGGCGCCAAGAAGGGCGGCCAGTACCCGATCGGCGGGGATGGGGTGGCGCAGGACTTTGCCGGCGGCAAGGTCTTCTTCAGTCCGGCCACCGGCGCCAACGCCGTCGAAAGCGACATCCTGGCCAAGTACGAGTCGCTGGGCGGTCCGGTCAGCAGTGATCTGGGTTTCCCGGTGTCCAACGAAGCCGACGGCGGGGTCGGCCCGTCCAGCCGGGTAGCGATGTTCGCCGCGGCCGACAAACCGGTGATCTTCTGGACACCTGATCACGGCGCGTTCGTCGTGCGGGGAGCCATGAAGGCAGCCTGGGACAAGCTCAAGGGCGCCAGCGGCAAACTGGGCGCGCCGGTCGCCGATCAGACCGTCGACGGCGATGTCATCTCGCAGAAGTTCACCGGCGGCAAGATTTCGTGGAACCGGGCCAGGAATACCTTCAGCACCGACCCGGCCAACCTGGCGCCGCTGCTGTCCGGCCTGCAGGTGTCCGGGCAGAACCAGCCCAGCGCATCCACCCCGCCGGCGCACGGAAAAGGTTTCACCTGGCACTGGTGGTGGCTGGCGGCCGCCGTCCCGGTCCTGCTGCTCATCGTCATGTCCGTATTGGTGATCAACGGGATGCGGCGACGGCGGGCGCGGCCGGATACCGCCGCCTACCCGTCTGACCTCGACGCCTATGCCCGGGAACGGGACCCTGACGCGGGCTACGAGCCCGCGGGTGACGCCCGCTGGTCGCATGACGACACCCACCAGGACCTCGACTACGGAACCGAACGGTTCCCGTTGAGCGACGAGAATCCGCCCGACCATGCCGCCGAGGAGGCCGAAGCGGCCCCGCGGGTGAGTTGGCGCCGCGGCGCCGAAGGGCCGGCCGAGGAGGCGGAGCCGGTGCGAAGCCCCGGAGCCTACGATGTCGAGCACGACTTCGAGGCGCGCGAGGACGAAGACCCCGACTCGGTCGACACCACACCCATCCGTCCAGTGACCGAGGCCGAACTGGTCGAACCGATCACTCCGGAGCCGCACGTTCCGGAAACCGCCGCCCCGGAAGCCTTCGCCGTTCCGGAAACCGTGGCGGACGAGGTGGTAGTCCCCGAGACACACCTAGCTGATAGCGACGTCCCTCGCTATGGCGTTTCGGCAGATACAGACTTGGCCGACGCGGTGTTCCCGGACACGTTCTATCCGAGTGATTCGCGCACCGAGGCGTTCGATCTGGACGCCGCCCCGGCGGA
>NZ_LZLE01000070.1 GCF_001673155.1 Mycobacterium sp. 1423905.2
CCAATCGAGAACAGCTGCCGGTTGACACCGCCCGTCCCGCCGGCGCCGCCGTTGCCGCCTAGCCCGCCGGCGCCGCCGTTGGGATTTGCCGCTGTTCCACTGGCGCCGTCGCCGATCAGCGGGCGGCCCAGCAACACCTGGCTGGGCGCGTTGATCGCCGCGAGCACGTTTTGCTCGACGGCCTGCAGCGGGTTAACACTGGCGGCTTCAGCCGCGGCATACGAAGCCGCGCCGGCCGACAGGTTGTGTACCAACTGCTGGTGAAACGCCGCCAGCTGTTGGCTGATCCCTTGGTAGGCCTGACCGTGAGCGCCGAACACCGCGGCGACGGCCGCCGACACATCATCGGCAGCAGCAGGCAGCAACTCAGTGATAACTCCCGACGCCGCGGAGTTTGCCGCTGCGATGGCCGAGCCGATACCGCCCAGATCTGTTGCCGCCGACGCCATCACCTCTGGACCGACCACCACGAAGGACATGTGACCCCTACCGACCGAAATTATCGGGTACGAAAAATCTCGCAAATCGTATCGGGCGGCCCGCGGCGGGACGCTCACTTCGGACAAATTGCCGGCTCGCCGTGCGAGGCGATGACGACCCGACATGCCGCCCAAGCGCCAAAAAACCTTTGTGCCGCTAAGGAAAAATTTCCCGACAAAAAGTCTGTGTTTTCGCGTGCCGATGCCCATATGTCCGTATTGTCAACGGATACTCAGACGATATGGCCGTATTGTGACGGTCGGATACAGGTGGTGCTCCGCCCAGTCGGGAGATGTTGGATGGCTTCCTACCTGATTGCCGCACCAGAACCGCTGGCGGCGGCTGC
>NZ_LZLE01000071.1 GCF_001673155.1 Mycobacterium sp. 1423905.2
CCGATCTGCTGGGCCGGTAGCGCGGCTACTAGAGGGTCCGAGTGCGGGAGGTG
The DNA here is from genome assembly GCF_001673155.1 of Mycobacterium sp. 1423905.2. GTDB lineage: Bacteria > Actinomycetota > Actinomycetes > Mycobacteriales > Mycobacteriaceae > Mycobacterium. The sequence goes on from NZ_LZLE01000071.1 coordinate 54, forward strand.
GCGAACTTGTAGATGAGCAACAGGATCACCGCACCGACGAGCGCACCGAGGAAGGAGTGTTCGATCGGCGGGGTGATGGTGAATTTGTGCGGCGGGAAGACCACGCTTCCCAATGTGCCGCCGACGTAAGCGCCGGCGATGCCGAGCAGGGCCGTTGCGATCCAACCCATGGGCTGCCTACCCGGAACGATGAGTCGCGCGATCAAGCCGACGACGAGGCCGATGACGATTAGCCAGATGATGTGCAGGATCATGACCAGCTCCTTGGTATTGACTTGTAGCAGGGTGCGACTCGTATACCCGGAGCAGACGCGGTCTATTGCATCATCAAAGTAACGATTTGCTAAGCCGATTCTGAACGCAATCACCCCAGATCAGGGGTGCAAATCCGCGCTCAGGTCGAGGTTGTCGGGCGCGGCGCCGCGGCCCCCGGCGCCACCTCACCGGCGGGCGCCTGCGCGGGAGCCGGAGCCTGGGCAGGCGCCGGTGCGGCAGGAGCGGGCGCGGCCGGGGCCGCGGGCGCGGCCGGTGCGGCGGGAGCTGGAGCGGCGGGAGCCGCGGGTGCGGCCGGAGCGGGAGCGGCCGGGGCCGGCGCCCCTGCGGCGGGCGCCGGCGCTTGGTCTCCCGGTGCCGGTGCCGGTGCGGCCGGCGGCGTCCACGGGCGAATCGACTCCGTGAGCGCCTTGGCGGCGTTCTTGTCGACCGGATTGTTCGCCGTCCCGAGCCACACCACGAACCAACGCTGCGGAGGCCCGGTCGTGGTAGCGCCGGCCGGCGGGGTACCGATCACACCCGTCCAGATCTGCCCGTTCGGCTTGGTCGTGTCGCTGAACTTCACCTCGTAATAGGAAGCGCTGCCGGAAAGCCCATTGGCGTTGAGCGGCGTGGCTTCCTGGTTCACCCGCGTGCCCGGATACGGCATGAAGAACTCACCCATGTCCGACCCGAGTCGGACCGCCGCCTTGGGATTGGTGGTTTCCGCGCTGGCGTACAGCTTCGCGTCCAGCCGGCCCAGCACGATGCGCGTGTCATTGGCGACCGGCGGTGCCTGCCCGGGCGCGGGCGCCTCCCCGGCCGCCTTGCTCAGCAGCGCCGAGCCGTAGTCCAGGTGGGAAGCGTCGGACTCCACCCAGCCGGCCGGCACGACGTAACTGAATCCGCCGACGGCGTTGGTGACCCGCCCGGGCTCGGGGGCATTCGGGTCTACCACCGGTGGCGCGGGGGCGTTCGGGTCAGCTGGGGGCGGCACGGCACCCGGGTCACCCGGCGCTGCGTTGGGCGCCGCCGGAGCCGGCGAAGCAGGATTGTTGGCCGGCGCCGGCGCGGGATTGGCGGGAGCGTTCGATGGCGGCGGCGCAACGCCCGGATTGGGCGGGGGCGCCGGTTCGGGATCGGCGCTCGAGGTCGCCGGCAACGCGATGGCGAAGACGCTGGCACCGGTCGCCGCGGTGATGGCCAGCGTTGCCCACAGGCCTTTGCGGCGTGGCGTGTTCGGGTGCACCTGATGCATGGCGACGAACCTACCCTGTTGACGCCGCGAAGCAAGGATGGCTCAGCCGGTGTCTACCGGTGAATTTGGCGCCCGATGGCTCACGGCAGGTTGTTTCGCTTGAATGCCGCGTGCAGCCGAACCTCTTGCGCCTTAACGCTGAACCACACCCGCGAACCCGGCGTCAGCCGCAGTTCCGCAGCGGCGTCGGCGGTGATGGTGGCGGCCAGGCCGGGCGCGCCGTCGGGTTGGTCGCTCCCGCGCACGACGACAGCAGAGCCCCGGGTATCCAGTTCGACGACAACTACCTCCACGGTGTTGCGCGGGCTGCCTCGCGGTGGTTGCGGGTACACCGCCACCGCCGCCGGCTCAAACACCGCCACCGCCTGCTGGCCGTTGCTGAGTTGCTCACCGGCAACGCCATACCAACGCTCACCGCAGGGACCCTGCAAGCTTGCGTCGTCGTTGAGCGATCCGCTGACCAGGTTGACCCCCGCGATCCGCGCGCCGAAATGGCTGCGCGGCGCCGCCAACACCTCAGCGACCGGGCCGATTTCGGCGATCCGACCGGCCTCGAAGATCGCCACTCGATCGGCCAACGTGAACACGTCCACCAGGTCATGAGTGACCAATATGACGGCGCAGCCGCTGCGGGCAACCACATCGCGCAGCACCGCACGAATTCCCGCGGCCGCCGCCACATCCAGCCCGGTCAACGGCTCGTCGAGCAACAGCACCTGCGGTTCTGCCGCCAACGCGCGCGCGATCGCCACCCGTTGCGCCTGACCGCCCGACAGTTGGCGCGGCTTGCGTTCGGCCCATTCGGCGGCGCCCACTTCGCGCAGCCACCGCAGCGCCGACTGCCTCGCGTCATGGCGGCGAGACCCGAACAACCCGCGATGGCTGTGCGGCCCGAACGCCACATTGGCAGCCACGCTCATATGCGGAAACAACAGCGGGTCTTGCAGCAACAGCCCGACGCGGCGGTCGTGGGTGGCGACGCTGATGCCCGCGGCGGTGTCCGTGAGCACCCGCTCCCCCAGCCGCACCACGCCCACATCCGGGTGAACCAGCCCGGCGATGACATGCAGGGCGGTCGACTTACCCGCCCCGTTGGGTCCCAGAACCGCCAAAACCTCGCCCGCGGACACTGAGAACCCGACATCCAGACCGCGCTCCGCCACCACCGCACGCAGCTGCAACTCCGTCATGGGCAGTTACCTCGTGTCTGTCCCGGCGAGCCGGCGCGCACCCAGTCCCAGCACGACCAGCGCCGCCACGACAACCAGCACGATCGACAGCGCCACAGCGGCGTCCGGGTCGTCGACCCGCTGCAAATAGATCTCCAAGGGAAGGGTGCGGGTGACGCCCTGGCGGGACCCGGCGAACGTCAGCGTCGCCCCGAACTCCCCCAGCGAGCGCGCGAACGCCAACACCGCCCCGGAGGCGAGGCCAGGGAGCAGCAGCGGCACGGTGACCCGCCACCACACAGTGCCGGGCCGCGCCCCGAGGGTCGCCGCCACCACCTCATAGTCAGCGCCCGCGCTGCGGGCAGCGCCTTCTAGCGAAATGACCAGGAACGGCAACGACACGAACGTCTGCGCCAGCACCACGGCCGCCGTACTGAAGGCGATGTGCACACCGGCACCTTCCAGATACCGCCCGATCAACCCCAGCCGCCCGAAGGCATACAGCAGTGCGATACCGCCCACCACGGGCGGCAGTACCAGTGGCAATAGAATCACCGGCCGGACCGCGCGCCCCAGCGGGGCGCTGCCGCGCGCCAGAACCAACGCCATCGGCACGCCGAACACCACGCACAGTGCGGTGCTGGCCGCGGCGGTCTTGAGGCTGAGCAGCAGCGCGCTCTGAGACGAGTCGCTGGTGACCAATTGCCAGAAGCGCGGCCAGTCGACCTTGACCGCGATCGCGATCAGCGGCAACGCCACGAACACCACCCCGGCCGCGGCGGGTAGATAGACCCAGCGGGGCAGATCGGTCGGCCGGCGCACTGCAACTCGTCAGGGCTTGGCGAAACCGGCCTGATCCAGGATCTGCTGCCCGGGGGCAGCGGTCACCGTGGCCACGAATTTCTGCGCCAACCCGGCCTGCGGTGCCTTCTTCAGCACCGCGACGGGGTAGACGTTCACCGCGCCGGCGGATTCCGGGAATGCGACGCTGGCGACCTTGTCTCCGGCGCTGCGCGCGTCGGTGACGTAGACCAGTGCCGCGTCCGCTTGTCCAGTGGTCACCTTGTTGAGGACGTCGGTGACGTTCGGTTCCTCGCTGACGGGATTGAGGCGGGTGCCGGTGGCGTCTTCGATGCGCTGGGTGGCCGACCCGCACGGCACCGGCCGCTGGCAGGTGACCACACTGAGTCCGGGCCTGGTCAGGTCGGCGAACGACGCGACGTGCTTCGGATTGCCCGGGGCGGTCACGATGACCAGGGTGTTCGACGCGAAACTGGTCGGAGTACCGGCCAGCAGACCCGCCTTGGCGACGACGTCCATTTGCGCGGTGTCCGCCGACGCGAAGACGTCAGCGGCCGCGCCCTGGGTCAGCTGCGTCGCCAATTCCGACGAGCCCGCGAAGCTGAACTCCACGTCGACGCCCGGATTCTCCGTTTTGAACCGCTCGCCGATCTGAGTGAACGCGGACTTGAGGGACGCGGCCGCGAACACTACGAGCCGACTGTGTTGCGAAGACGTCGAGTTCAATCCACAGGCCCCGACCGACACCAGCGCCGTCACGATCAAACCGGCCAGCACCCCGATTCGACGCATTGGTTCAACCTACTGGCCAGGTCGTCTGCCGCCGAGAGAGGGCAGGCGCGAAACGTTATGGAATTGGCCCGCGCGTCGCCGCGGCGGCAATTTCGCCGGATAGCTACTGTCCAGTAACATCAATCTGGATTAACGCCGTAACAAGCGGAGATCCCAGGCGCGTGAGATGCGCTGGTGAAGTGCCAGGGTCTGGGTTCAACGTTGAACACGAGGAGGCATGGCAGTGGAGGTTGTGGTCACCGGTGCCGACACCGACCTGGGACGCACCGTCGCCGAGGGCTTTCGCGACAACGGCCATAAGGTCACCCTCGTCGGTGCCCGTCGCGGCGACCTGGAGGTCGTAGCCAAGGAACTCGACGCCGACGCCATCGTCTGCGACACCACCGACCCGGCCAGCCTGCAAGAGGCTCGTGCGTTGTTCCCGCACCACTTGGACACCATCGTCAACGTGCCCGCTGCCACGTGGGAAGCCGGTGACCCGCGCACGTACTCGCTGTCCGACACCGCCACCGCCTGGCGCCGGGCGCTCGACGCAACGGTGCTTTCGGCGGTACTCACCGTCCAGTGCGTTGGTGACCATCTGCGCTCCGGCGGATCGATCATCAGCGTGGTATCGGAGAACCCGCCGGCGGGCAGCGTCGACGCCGCGGTCAAGGCCGCCCTGTCCAACTGGGTCGCCGGGCAGGCCGAGATCTACGGCACCCGCGGCATCACGGTCAACGCGGTCGCCTGCGGGCGTAGCGCCCAAGCCGGATACGAGGGCCTGTCCCGCACACCGGCCCCCGTCGCGGCTGAGATCGCGCGGCTGGCTTTGTTCTTGACCACCTCCGCCGCGCGCCACATCACCGGGCAGACACTGCATGTCAGCCACGGCGCGCTCACTCAATTCGCCTGAGAATTCTCCGGCCCGGACGCTACGGTAAGTACCGTGGCGATCAAGCTTGGGTTCCAGATTCCGAAATTCTCCTTCGGAACCGGCGTAGAGAAACTGTTTCCGTCGGTCATCGCACAGGCTCAAGAAGCCGAATCAGCCGGTTATGACTCACTTTTCGTCATGGACCACTTCTATCAGCTGCCCATGTTGGGAGCGCCCGACGAGCCGATGCTCGAGGCTTACACCACACTCGGCGCGCTGGCCACCGCCACCGAACGGGTGCAACTGGGCACGCTGGTCACCGGGAACACCTACCGCAACCCGGCACTGTTGGCGAAGATCATCACCACTCTCGACGTGGTCAGTGCCGGCCGGGCGATCCTGGGTCTCGGCGCGGGCTGGTACGAGCTCGAACATCACCAGCTGGGTTTCGAATTCGGCACCTTCACCGATCGCTTCCACCGGCTCGAGGAGGCGCTACAGATCCTTACACCGATGATTCACGGTGAGCGGCCGAGCTTTTCGGGCGACTGGTACAGCACGGAGACGGCGGTGGCCGAACCGCGTTACAGAGATCACATTCCGCTGTTGATCGGTGGCGGTGGCGAAAAGAAGACGTTCGCGATCGCCGCTCGCACCGCCGACCACCTCAACATCGTCGCGTCGCTCGAGGACCTGCCACGCAAGATGAAGGCCGT
>NZ_LZLE01000072.1 GCF_001673155.1 Mycobacterium sp. 1423905.2
TCACCCGCGGGGAGGCCAGCCGGCGGATCGGGGAGGCCGCCGAGTTGGGTGAGCGCCGCGCGCTGACCGGGCAGCCGTTGGCGCCGCGGTTGACCGCCACCGCCGCCGCACAGCGGGAGGGCCGCATCGGCGGTGAGCATGTGCGGGTGATCCGGGACTTCTTCCACCGGCTGCCCGCCCATGTCGATGTGGAGACCGAGGAGAAAGCCGAAGCCCACCTTGCGCGGTTGGCGGCCCAGTATCGGCCCGATCAGCTGGCCAAGCTCGCTGAGCGGCTGATGGACTGCCTACACCCTGACGGGGACTACACCGACGACGACCGCGCCCGCCGCCGGGGGTTGAGTTTAGGGAAGCAGGACGTCGATGGGATGTCGCGGCTGAGCGGCTATCTGACTCCTGAAGCCCGCGCCACCCTGGAAGCGGTGCTGGCCAAGTTGGCCGCGCCGGGCATGTGCAACCCTGCGGATGAGGCGCCGTGTGTCAGCGGCACGCCGTCCGAGCAAGCCATCAAAGGCGACCTGCGCTCCGCCGGGCAACGTAACCACGACGGTCTCTTGGCGGCGTGTCGGGCGCTGCTGTGCAGCGGCGATCTCGGCCAACACAACGGGTTACCGGCCTCGATCATCGTCACGACGACACTGAAGGAATTAGAGGCCGCCGCGGGGAAGGGCTTGACCGGAGGCGGCACGCTGTTGCCCATGTCCGATGTGATCCGGCTGTCCCGCCACGCGCATCACTATCTGGCGATCTTCGAGCGCGGCAAAGCCCTGGCGCTCTACCACACCAAACGACTCGCCTCCCCCGCCCAACGAATCGTGTTGTACGCAAGGCTCGTGGCTGCAGCGCCCCCGGCTGCGACGTTTCGGGCTACTACTGCGAAGTCCACCACGTCACCCCGTATGCCCAATGCCGAACCACCGACGTCAACGACCTCACCTTCGCCTGCCGCCCCGACCACACCCTCGTCGACCAGGGTTACACCAC
>NZ_LZLE01000073.1 GCF_001673155.1 Mycobacterium sp. 1423905.2
CGTCACCGAATGGAACAAGCGCCACAGCGATGTCGCGGCGGTCGTGCACGGGTCCTCCGACCCGCAGCGCATCGGCGTGACGGCCTCGGCTGCACATTGGGTCGGTGAGCGGGTGCGCTTCGAGGACTTCGCCGAGTTCGTCGACCGAGTCGTCGGCGCAGCCGTCGATCTGTTTGGCGGCTTGGCTGCCCCCGACGAACTTCCGTCGCGACCCCTACTGCAAGCCGCCGGGTGACTTATCGCCCGGTGAGGACAGCGTCCGGCCAAGGGTCGCCGAGCTCAGCCTTGATGGCACCCCACGGATCGGCATAGCGGCCGGGCGTATTCCGGTAGGCAGCCCGGCGTTTGAGAAGCTGCCGGACCAGCGGCGCAATGACTCGCAACGGATAGCGCCGCCAGCCCGCAACCGAACGCATTTCGGCAAGCATGCCCGGCCACGAGTGGTGCTGAAAAGACAGCACCCGCTGAGCATGCCGGGTGTCCATCCAGTCGGTGACGAACCAATCGTCGTCGCTGTCGGGGTTGCCCGGCCGGCCACCCGGGAGGATGTCGGCCAACCCCATCGC
>NZ_LZLE01000074.1 GCF_001673155.1 Mycobacterium sp. 1423905.2
CCGATCCGACCATGCGCCAGCCACCGGTCGACCCGACGCAACACGCGCCTCACACCGACCCGACGATGCAGCGGCCCAACACCGACCCGAACCTGCAGAGTCCGCAAAGTGATAACCGGGGACAGTCCCCGTGGCCCGCGTCGCCGGCCCCTCGACCGGATGCGCCCCCAGCGAAGGCCAAGGGACGCCGGCTGGCGGTCATGCTGATCAGCGGTGTTGCGGTACTGACAGTGATCGGTGTCGTGGTTGCTGTGCTGTTGACCAACGGTGGCAGTGGTGACTCCTCACACGAGGCGTCGCCCACCGAACCGAACTCCGCCCCCGATAACTCGGGGCCGTTCACCGGCATGTACACCGCCGACTTCGGGCCCAAGCTGTCGCTGGCCGGCCAAGAGGTGCCCAATTCCGAACCGCCGGACAAGGAGACCTGGCTGTTCCGGTCGGCGTGCGGCAGCAACGGCTGCGTGGCTACCGCCTCCCGGCAATCCGGCCGCTACAACCACACACCGAACCTCATTC
>NZ_LZLE01000075.1 GCF_001673155.1 Mycobacterium sp. 1423905.2
CTGGTCCCGCTGCTTCCGGTGCGGCAGACGACCGCCACCATCCGCTGGCCCCAGGGCGCCGCCGCGGACGGCAACGTCAGCCAGATCACCGCGCCGCTGGTATCCGGCGCACCGCGGGCGCTGGACATCTCCATCCCCTGCCCGGCCATCGCCACGTTGCCGGCCAGCGGCGGCCTGGTGGTGTCGACGTTGCCCAGCGAAGGCGTGGACACCGGAAAGCACGGGCTGTTCGTGCGCGCCAACACCGACACCGTCGTCGTCGCGTTCCGTGACACGGTCGCCGCGGTGGCCCCCCGCGCGGCGATCGCCGCCGGTGCCTGCCGGGTGCTGCACCTGTGGGCCGACGCCGGCGGCGCCGGGGCGGACTTCGAAGGCATCCCCGGCGCCGCGGGCAAGCTCTCTCCGGAGAAGAAGCCGCAAGTCGGCGGCATCTTCACCGACCTCAAGGTCCGTGCCCAGCCCGGCTTGTCGGCGCGCGTCGACGTCGACACCCGATTCATCACCACGCCCACGTTGCTCAAGACCGCGGCGATGGTGCTGGGTGCGCTGGCCGTGCTGACCGCCGTCGTCGCGCTCAGTGCCCTGGACCGCCACAGCCGCGGCGGCACCTGGCGCACCCCCAAGCAGTGGCTGGCCCGGTACCGCGAGGGGCAGCGGCCCCGTTGGCTGCGCGCCGGCCTGGCCACCTGGGTGACCGACCTCGGCGTCGTCGCGACGCTGCTGGTCTGGCATGTCATCGGCGCCACCTCCACCGACGACGGCTACAACCTGACGATCGCGCGGGTCGCGCCCAAGGCCGGCTACTTCGCCAACTACTACCGCTACTTCGGCACCACCGAAGCCCCGTTCGACTGGTACTACGCCTGGCTGGCCCGCCTGGCGTCGATCAGCACCGCCGGGGTCTGGATGCGACTGCCCGCCCTGGTGGCCAGCATCGCGTGCTGGCTGATCATCAGCCGCTGCATGCTGCCCCGGCTGGGACCCGGACGAGGCGGCCTGGCCGGCAACCGGGTGGCCGTGCTCACCGCGGGCGCGGTGTTCCTGGCCGCGTGGCTGCCGTTCAACAACGGGCTGCGGCCCGAGCCGCTGATCGCGCTGGGCGTGCTGGTCACCTGGGTGTTGGTGGAGCGGGCGATCTCCCAAGGCCGGCTGGCGCCGGCCGCCGTCGCCATCTTCGTCGCATTGCTCACCGCCACGTTGGCGCCGCAGGGGCTGATCGCGGTGGCCGCGCTGCTCACCGGGGCCCGGGTGATCGCCCGGACGATCCGGCGCCGCCGCGCCACCGACGGCCTGCTGGCGCCGCTGATCGTCTTGGCGGCGGCCTTGTCGCTGATCACGGTCGTGGTGTTCCGCAGCCAGACGTTGGCCACGGTCGCCGAATCGGCGCGGATCAAGTACACGGTCGGCCCGACCATCGCCTGGTATCAGGACTTCCTGCGGTACTACTTCCTTACCGTCGAGAGCAACGCCGACGCTTCGATGTCACGGCGCTTCGCCGTCCTGGTGATGCTGCTGTGCATGTTCGGGATGTTGGCGGTGCTGCTGCGCCGCGGACGTGTGCCCGGCTTGGCCAGCGGACCGGCGTGGCGGCTGATCGGCACAGCCGCGGTCGGGCTGCTGCTGTTGACGTTCACACCGACGAAGTGGGCCGTGCAATTCGGCGCGTTCGCCGGGCTGGCCGGCGCGCTGGGCGCGGTCACCGCGTTCACCTTCGCCCGCATCGGTCTGCACAGCCGACGCAACCTGGCGCTGTACGTCACCGCGCTGCTGTTCATCCTGGCCTGGGCCACCTCGGGTATCAACGGCTGGTTCTACGTCGGCAACTACGGGGTGCCCTGGTATGACATCCAGCCGGTGATCGCCAGCCACCCGGTGACCTCGATGTTCTTGGCATTGTCGGTGCTGACCGGGCTGCTGGCCGCTTGGTACCACTTCCGAATGGACTACGCCGGGCACACCGAGGTCAAGAACAGCCGGCGCAACCGGGTGCTGGCCTCCACGCCGCTGCTGGTGGTCGCGGTGATCATGGTTCTCGGTGAGGTCGGCTCGCTGGCCAAGGCGGCGGCCTTCCGCGATCCGCTCTACACCACTGGCAAGGCCAACGCGGCCGCGCTGACCTCGAGCCTGTCCCCGACCAGCTGCGCCATGGCCGACGACGTGCTGGCCGAGCCGGACCCTAACGTCGGGCTGCTGCAACCGGTCCCCGGGCAGACGTTCGGCCCCGACGGCCCGCTCGGCGGCATCAACCCGGTCGGCTTCAAACCCGAAGGCGTCGGCGAAGACCTCAAATCCGATCCCGTCGTGAGCAAGCCCGGGGTGGTCAACTCCGACGCCTCGCCCAACAAACCCAACGCCGCCATCAGCGACTCGGCCGGTACCGCCGGCGGCAAAGGGCCGGCCGGAGTCAACGGTTCACACGCGGCGCTGCCCTTCGGCCTCGATCCCGCCCGCACCCCGGTGATGGGCAGCTACGGCGAGAACAACCTGGCCGCGACGGCCACCTCGGCCTGGTACCAGCTGCCGGCGCGCAGTCCGGACCGCCCCTTGGTGGTGATCTCGGCCGCCGGCGCCATCTGGTCCTACAAAGAGGACGGCGACTTCATGTACGGCCAGCAACTCAAACTGCAGTGGGGCGTCACCCGGCCCGACGGCAGCACCCAGCCACTGAACGAGGTGTACCCGATCGACCTGGGCCCGCAGCCCGCCTGGCGCAACTTGCGTTTCCCGCTGACCGGAGCGCCGCCGGAGGCCAACGTGGCGCGCATCGTCGCCTACGACCCCAACCTCAGCTCCGAGCAGTGGTTCGCGTTCACCCCACCCCGGGTCCCGATGCTGGAGACGCTGCAGCAGCTCATCGGATCCCAGACGCCGGTGCTGATGGACATCGCGACGGCCGCCAACTTCCCCTGCCAGCGCCCGTTCACCGAACACCTCGGCATCGCCGAATTGCCGCAATACCGCATTCTGCCCGACCACAAGCAGACCGCCTCGTCGTCCAACCTGTGGCAGGCCAGCTCGACCGGGGGTCCGTTCCTGTTCACCCAAGCGCTGCTGCGGACCTCGACGATCGGCACGTATCTGCGGGGCGACTGGTACCGCGACTGGGGAACGGTGGAACAGTACTTCCGGTTGGTGCCGGCCGAGCAGGCGCCGGAGGCCGTCGTCGACGAAGGTGTGATCTCAGTGCCCGGCTGGAGCCGGCAAGGACCGATTAGGGCCCTGCCATGACCGTCATCAATCACCAACAAACGACCACCCCGGACCGCCACCCCGAGGCGCCCCGCGACGTGCGGCTGACGCGCTGGGTGGCCACCATCGCCGGCCTGATCGGGTTCGTGCTGTCGATCGCCACGCCGCTGCTGCCGGTCGTGCAGACCACCGCGACGCTCAACTGGCCGCAGAACGGGCAGCTGGGCAGCGTGACCGCGCCGCTGATCTCGCTGACGCCGGTCGACTTCACCGCCACGGTGCCGTGCGCGGTGGTGCGCGGCATGCCGCCGACCGGCGGCGTGGTGCTCGGCACCGCACCCAAGCAGGGTAAGGACGCCAACCTCAACGCGCTGTTCGTCGTGGTCAGCAGCCAACGGGTGGACGTCACCGACCGCAACGTGGTGATCCTGTCCGTGCCGCGCGAGCAGGTGGTCTCCCCGCAATGCGACCGCATCGAGGTCACCTCGACGCACGCCGGTACCTACGCCACCTTCGTCGGACTCACCGACCCGCGGGGGGCGCCGTTGCGTAGCGGCTACCCCGACCCCAACCTGCGTCCCCAGATCGTCGGGGTGTTCACCGATCTGACCGGTCCGGCGCCGCCCGGGCTGAGCCTCAAAGCGACCATCGACACCCGGTTCTCCAGCACGCCCACCACGCTGAAGCTGCTGGCCATCATCGGCGCCATCGTGGCCACCGTCATCGCCCTGGTCGCGCTGTGGCGCCTGGACCAGCTGGACGGCCACCGCATGCGACGGTGGATCCCGCAGAACTGGCGCACCTTCACCCTGCTCGACGGGGTGGTGCTCTTCGCGTTCCTGCTCTGGCACGTCATCGGCGCCAACTCCTCCGACGACGGCTACATCCTCGGCATGGCCCGCGTCGCCGACCGCGCCGGCTACATGTCCAACTACTTCCGCTGGTTCGGCAGCCCGGAAGACCCGTTCGGCTGGTACTACAACCTGCTGGCGTTGATGACCCACGTCAGCGATGCCAGCATCTGGATGCGGTTGCCGGACCTGTTCGCCGGGCTGGTGTGCTGGCTGCTGCTGTCCCGGGAGGTGCTGCCCCGGCTGGGCCCGGCGGTGGCGGGCAGCAAGCCGGCCAACTGGGCGGCGGCAATGGTGCTGTTGACGGCGTGGATGCCGTTCAACAACGGCCTGCGTCCGGAAGGCATCATCGCGCTCGGGTCGCTGGTGACCTATGTGCTGATCGAGCGGTCGATGCGGTACAGCCGGTTGACGCCGGCGGCGCTGGCGATCATCGCCGCCGCGTTCACCCTCGGTGTGCAGCCGACCGGTCTGATTGCGGTGGCCGCGTTGGTCGCCGGTGGCCGACCCATCCTGCGCATCCTGGTCAAACGCCGGCGCATGGTCGGCACCCTACCGTTGCTGGCGCCCATGCTGGCAGCCGGGACGGTGATCCTGACGGTGGTGTTCGTCGACCAGACGTTGTCGACGGTGCTGGAAGCCACTCGGGTACGCAGCAAGATCGGGCCCAGCCAGGCTTGGTACACCGAGAACCTGCGCTACTACTACCTGATCCTGCCCACCGTCGACGGGTCGCTGTCGCGTCGGCTGGGCTTCCTGATCACCGCGCTGTGCCTCTTCACTGCGGTGTTCATCATGTTGCGCCGCAAGCGAGTTCCCGGGGTGGCCCGCGGGCCGGCCTGGCGCCTCATGGGCGTCATCTTCGCCACCATGTTCTTTCTGATGTTCACCCCCACCAAATGGGTGCACCACTTCGGCTTGTTCGCCGCCGTGGGGGCGGCGATGGCCGCACTGACCACGGTGCTGGTGTCGCCCAAGGTGCTGCGCTGGTCGCGCAACCGGATGGCGTTTGTGACGGCGTTGTTCTTCATGCTGGCGCTGTGCTTCGCTACCACCAACGGGTGGTGGTATGTCTCCAGCTACGGCGTGCCGTTCAACAGCGCCATGCCAAAGATCGGCGGAATCACCGTCAGCACAGTCTTTTTCGTGCTGTTCGCGCTGTCGGCGCTGTACACGGCGTGGTTACACTTCGCCCCGCGTGACGCCGGTGAGGGGCGGCTGACCACCGCCCTGACGACCGCGCCGATCGCGCTGGCGGCCGGCTTCATGGCCCTGGTCTTCGTGGCCTCGATGGGCATCGGCATCGTGCGGCAGTACCCCACCTACTCCAACGGCTGGTCCAACCTGCGCGCGTTCACCGGTGGTTGCGGATTAGCCGACGACGTGCTGGTCGAGCCCGACCCCAATGCCGGTTTCATGACGCCGCTGCCCGGTGATTACGGCCCGCTGGGTCCGCTCGGCGGTGCCAACCCGGTCGGCTTCTCGCCCAACGGGGTGCCCGAACACACCGTCGCCGAAGCGATCGTCATGAAGCCCAATCAGCCTGGCACCGACTACGACTGGGATGCGCCGACGAAGCTGACCGCCCCCGGCGTCAACGGGTCAACGGTGCCGCTGCCCTACCAACTGGATCCGGCCCGGGTGCCGTTGGCCGGTACCTACACCACCGGCGCGCAGCAACAGAGCCGGCTCGCCTCCGCCTGGTATCAGCTGCCCAGAGCCGACGACGGACATCCGCTGGTGGTGATCACCGCTGCGGGCAAGATCACCGGCAACAGCGTGCTGCACCACTACACCGCCGGGCAGACCGTGGAGTTGGAGTACGCCAAGCCCGGTCCCGGCGGCGCGCTGGTGCCGGCCGGCCGGATGGTTCCCGACGACCTGTACGGCGAGCAGCCCAAGGCCTGGCGCAACCTGCGCTTCCCCCGGGAGAAGATGCCCGCCGACGCGGTGGCGGTCCGCGTGGTCGCCGACGACCTGTCGCTGACCCCCGAGGACTGGATTGCGGTGACTCCGCCGCGGGTGCCAGATCTTCGTTCCTTGCAGGAGTACGTCGGCTCCACGCAGCCGGTGCTGCTGGACTGGGCGGTGGGCTTGGCCTTCCCGTGCCAGCGGCCGATGTTGCACACCAACGGTGTCACCGAGATCCCGAAATTCCGTATCACGCCGGACTATTCGGCCAAGAAGCTGGATACCGACTCCTGGGAGGACGGCGTCAACGGCGGCCTGCTCGGCATCACCGACCTGCTACTGCGCGCGCACGTGATGGCCACCTACCTGTCGCGGGACTGGGCCCGCGACTGGGGATCGCTGCGCAAGTTCGACACCCTGATCGACGCCCCGCCCGCACAACTGGACCTGGACACCGCGACCCGCAGCGGCTTGTGGTCGCCCGGCCAGATCCGGATCAAGCCTTAACCTCGCCGCCGGTGGGCTCCCTGCGCCTGGTCATCGTGGTGGTGCTGGGCGCGGCGTGCCTGGCCTGCGCTCCGCGCGCCGGGAGCCCCGGCTTGGACTACGTCGCCCTCGGTGATTCCGTCGCCGCCGACCCCGGCGTCCCCGAGCCGGCACCTCCCCAGGGCTGCCACAAATCGACCAATAACTATCCGTCGGTGTTCGCCCGCCGACTCAAGGTGGCCACCTTCATCGACGCGACCTGCAGCGGCGCCACCACCGACAACGTCCTCAGCGCCGCTCAGCAGACGTCGACCGGACTGGTCGACCCGCAGATCGAATCGGTCAGCGGGACAACCGATCTGGTCACCATCACCATCGGCGCCAACGACATCGAACTCATCACCGAATTGCGCCAGTGCGAGGTCAAGACGCCCGATCCGACGCCGTGCCAGGACCAGTTCGTCGTCGGTGGCGTCGACCGGGTTGCGGCCCTGACCGCCGCGCACGCCCCGACCTGGGCCGCAGTGATCAATCGGGTGCGAGTCCGGGCGCCTAGAGCGCGGATCATCCTGGTCGGGTACGGCATTCTGCTGCGGCCGGGCGGGTGCTTCCCCAGCCAACCGGTGTTGCCGCAGGACGCTGACTATCTACAGGCCAAGGTCGACGGCCTCGACGAGCAGCAGCGAAAGATCGCGTCGGCCAACGGCGTCGAATACTTCGATACCAGGCCGCTGCATCGGGGTCACGACATGTGCGCCGCGCCCGCCGACCGGTACGTGAACGGGTATGCGACCGAGGATCCGGCGGTGCCGCTGCATCCGACGCCGCAGGGCGCCGCCGCGGTCGGCGAGGCGCTGGCCGACTCCGCCGGCAGGCATATGTAGCAAACCGCTTATGTTTCCTGGCGAGACGATGTGGTTAATCTCACGTTCCGTCAGGTACTCGATCAACGGTGGTGAGCCGATGCGTGGGCTGAAATTGTTGTGCGCGACCGCTTCAGCGGCAGCCGTTTGTGCCGGCGCTACGGGTATCGCGGCGGCTGCGCCGGACGGCAGTGCCACCCGGGTCGCGTTGCGCAGTGTGTTGCGGCATTGCGATTACGGCGCGTCCAGCGTCGCACCTCAGATCCGAGCTCCGGCTCTGGGTGGGGGCATGGCCATGGTGCGCAGTAGCGGCTCGTCGGTGACTGCTGATGTGCAGCTGTCGGTGCAAAACCAGCCGGGCACCCGCTACGACGTCGGTCTGATCCAGGCGCCGCTGCCGTCGGCGGTGACCTGCGGCCCCGGTGATCCGGGGACCACCTTCAGCAGCTTGGTCACCAACGAGGCGGGCCAGGGGAACGTGACCATTACCGCGCCGATCAGGCAGGGCCAGACCGGTGTTTGGGTATGGGTGGCACGACCGGCGGAGAATTCGCAGAACCCCGCGGAGGTCTACACCTCGGATTTCGTGGTGCCGGTATAGCTGCTTTGACCCCGCGGCTGTAATACCGTCGCGTCATGACCGAGTACGACCCGCAGTACGGGTCCGAAGCCGTCGACCGGCTGCCCTTCTCGACCCCGGAGAAAGCCGAGCGCTACCGCACCGAGAACTACCAGGGCGCCACCGGCCTCAACTGGTACCGGACCGATCCCACGCTGCAGTTCATCATGTCCTACTACCTGCAGCCCGACGAACTGGCCGTCGCCGAACCGCATCTGGTGCGCATCGGCGCACTGATGGGCGGCCCCGTCGCCCGGTGGGCCGAGGAAACCGACCGCAATCCGCCGTATCTGGAGCGCTACGACCGCTGGGGCCACGACGTCAGCCGGGTCGTCATGCCGGCGTCGTTCACCCAGTCCAAGCGCGCCGTCCTCGACGCACAGCAGGAGTTGCGGGCCGACGCACATCGCGGCGGGTTCCGCGCGTCGCTGCCGCTGTTCGCCTCCAACTATCTGCTCAACCAGGCCGACATTGGGTTGGCCTGCGCGCTGGGCACCGGCGGCAACATGGTCCGCGCGCTGGTCAGCGCCTTCGCCCCGACCGACGTGCGCGACTACGTGTTGGCCAAGCTCGACTCCGGCGAGTGGGAGGGCGAAGCCGCGCAGTTGATGACCGAACGCACCGGAGGCTCCGATCTCGGCGCCATCGAAACCACCGCGACCAAACACGGCGACGCTTGGTTACTCAACGGCTTCAAGTGGTTCGCCTCCAACTGCGCCGGTGAGGCGTTCATCGCCCTGGCCAAACCGGAAGGCGCGCCCGACTCCAGTCGCGGCGTGGCCAGCTTCCTGGTGCTGCGCACCCGCCGCGACGGCTCCCGCAACGGGGTGCGCATCCGCCGGCTCAAGGACAAGTTGGGCACCCGCTCGGTGGCGTCCGGGGAAATCGAACTGGTCGACGCCGAAGCGTTTCTGCTCTCCGGTGAACCCCGGGGCGAAGCGGGCCCGTCCGACGGCAAGGGTCTGGGCCGCATGATGGAGCTGACCAACCGATTGCGGCTGGGCATCGCCGCGTTCGCGCTCGGCAACGCGCGCCGCGCCTTGGTGGAAGCGTTGTGCTACGCCCGGCAACGGGAAGCGTTCGGCAGCGCGCTGATCGACAAGCCGCTGGTTCGGCGCAAGCTGGCCGAGATGATCGTCGACGTCGAAGCCACTCAGGCGTTGGTGTTCGACGGCATCGGCTTCCCGAACCACCGCCAGCCCAAAGCCATCCGGCAGCGCATCGCGGTGCCGGTGACCAAGCTCAAGGTGTGCCGGCTGGGCATCACCGCGGCGTCGGACGCCATCGAGTTGCACGGCGGCAACGGCTATATCGAAACCTGGCCGGTTGCCCGGCTACTGCGCGACGCCCAGGTCAACACCATCTGGGAGGGGTCGGACAACATCCTGTCGCTGGACGTGCGGCGCGGTATCGAGCAGTCCCGCGCCCACGAGCCGCTGCTGGCGCGGATGCGCGATGCGGTGTCGGTGTCCGACGACAACGAGACCACCGGGGAGACCACCGGGCTGGTCGCCGGGCGCATCGAAGATCTCGACGCGGCGATCACCGCCTGGTCGAAGCTGGACGGCGATATCGCCGAGGCGCGGTTGCTGCCGCTGGCGCAGTTCATGGGCGACGTGTATGCGGGCGCGTTGCTCACCGAGCAGGCGGCCTGGGAGCGGGAAACTCGCGGCACCGACCGTAAGGCCCTGGTTGCCCGGCTCTACGCGCAGCGCTACCTGGCTGATCGGGGACCGCTGCGCGGCATCGACGCGGACACCGACGAGGCGCTGGAGCGTTTCGAGGAGCTGGCCGCCGGGGCCCTCGCGCTCTAGACAAGGAAGGCACCTTCCAGTCGCGAGCAGACGCAAAGTCGCGCCGATACCGGGTTCTACGTGCGATTTCGCGTCTGCTCGCGCGGGGAGGAGCTAGACCGGGATCAGGCCGTGCTTGCGGCCCAACCGCCGCCACTGCTGCTTGTCCCGCAAGATATGCAGCGACCTGCGCAGCAACAGCCGGGTCTGGTGTGGGTCCACCACCGCGTCGATGAACCCGCGCTCGGCAGCGATCCACGGGATCGCCATGTTGAGGTTGTAACCCTCGATGAAGTCCTTCTTGATCTGCTGCACCTCGGGCGCGGTCGGGTCGGGAAAGCGTTTCACCAGCAACTGCGCGGCTCCCTCGGCGCCGATCACTGCGATGCGCGCGGTGGGCCAGGCGAAGTTGAAGTCTGCGGTCAGCTGCCGGGATCCCATCACCGCATAGGCGCCGCCGTAGGACTTGCGGATGGTGATGGTCACCTTCGGCACGTCGGCCTCGACGACGGAGTACAGGAACCGCCCGCCGCGCTTGATGATGCCCCGCTTCTCCTCCTCGGCACCCGGCAGGAATCCGGGCGTGTCCACCACAAACACCAGCGGGATCTGAAAGGAATCACAGAACCGGATGAACCGCGCCGCCTTGTCGGAGGCTTCGTTGTCGATGGCCCCGGACAGGTGCATCGGCTGGTTGGCGATCACGCCCACCGGGCGTCCGTCCACGCGCGCATAACCGGTGATGATGGCCGGCCCGTGCTGGGCGGCGACTTCGAGGAAGTCACCGTCGTCGAAGATGCGCAGCAGGATCTCGTGCATGTCGTAGGCCGCGTTATCGGAGTCCGGCACGATCGAATCGAGTTCGAGATCGGTCGGGGTGATCTCCGGTTCCATACCAGGGTTGATGACCGGCGGCGCGGCGAAGCAATTCGACGGCAGGAACGACAGGAATTCGCGCACGTACTGGAACGCCTCGGCCTCGGAGTTCACCACGTGGTGGATGTTGCCGTAGCGGGCCTGCGCGTCGGAGCCGCCGAGCTCGTCGAGGGTGACGTCTTCGCCGGTGACCTCGCGGATCACGTCGGGACCGGTGACGAAGAAGTAGCCCTGGTCGCGCACCGAGACGAGCAGGTCGTCCTGGATCGGCGAATAGACCGCTCCCCCGGCGCATTTGCCGAAGATCAGCGAGATCTGTGGCACCACTCCGGACAGCGCCTCGTGGCGTTGGCCCAGCTCGGCGTACCAGGCCAGCGAGGTAACCGCGTCCTGGATCCGGGCGCCGCCGGAGTCCTGGATGCCGACGATCGGGCAGCCGACCATCGCGCACCATTCCATCAGCCTGGCCACCTTGCGGCCGAACATCTCGCCGACGGTGCCCTGGAACACCGTCTGGTCGTGCGAGAACACCCCGACCGGGCGGCCGTCGATCAGGGCGTGGCCGGTGACCACCCCGTCGCCGTAGAGCGCGTTCGGATCACCCGGGGTCTTGCACAGGGCCCCGATCTCGAAGAAGGAACCCGGGTCGACCAGCGCGTGCACCCGGGCCCGGGCGCTGGGGATGCCCTTCTTGTCGCGCTTGGCGGCGGCCTTCTCGCCGCCCGGCTCCTGGGCCAGCTCCAGGCGAGCGCGCAGCTCGGCCAGCTTTTCGGCGGTCGTGTGCGCGCGAGAAGGCTCTACCGCTTTCACTGGTTGCCTACCTAACTCTTGACGTGTCGGCTGGGGCCTCGGCCTCAACCTGTGCCAACGCGCGGGTCATGTGTGCCCCGACTTTCGAGATGATCGGCTCGTCGATGGCCTGGATGTGCTCGCCACCGATCGGCACGACCTCGAGGTCGGACACGTACTCGCCCCAGCCGCCGTCCGGTTGACGCACGGCATACCGCGGCTCGAACATGATCGCGTCGTCATGGTATCGATCGGCCATGTAGAGGGTGACATGCCCGTCGTACGGCTGGATCTGCGCGGTGTCGATCGCCCGGTTGTCCAGGTAGGACGTGCGCTGGTGTTCGATAATCCCGGCCGGGATCTCCACCCCGCTCTGGCTGACCGCTTCCAGCACGAACCGCACCTGACCCTCGTCGTCGAGCTGCTCGAGGTGCTCGTACGGAATCTCGGGAATGGTGACGTTGAAGGTCTTCTCGGCGAACCGGGCGTAGCGCTCCCAGCGCTTGCGAATCTCTTCCTTGGTCTGCGGGATCTCCTCCCCGGCGCGCACGGCGTCGATCAGGCCGACGAACCGGACGTCCTTGCCCAGCCGCTTGAGCCCGATCGCACACGCGTAGGCCAGTACCCCGCCCAGCGACCAGCCGACCAGCACGTAGGGCCCGTCGCCCTGCATCTCGATCAGCTTCGGCACGTACTGTTCGGCGCGCTCCTCGATCGAGCCCTCCACCCGCTCGAAGCCGTACATCGGCGTGTCGG
Organism: Mycobacterium sp. 1423905.2; assembly: GCF_001673155.1. Classification (GTDB taxonomy): domain Bacteria; phylum Actinomycetota; class Actinomycetes; order Mycobacteriales; family Mycobacteriaceae; genus Mycobacterium. The sequence goes on from NZ_LZLE01000075.1 coordinate 12,134, forward strand.
TGGGCAGCCGGCTCAGCAGCGGCTCGTACACCACGGTCGACCCGCCCGCCGGGTGGAACACGAAGACCGGAACCTTTGTGCTGCCTTCCTGCCGCGGCCGCAAGGTTCGGACGAACCCGTCGACCACCCCGGCCTCGAGGTAGCCGCGCACCTTGTCGGCCAATTCCTCGATGTTCTTCGACGTCAGCACGTCCTCGACGGTGATCGGCCCTTCGGCCCGCTCGGAGAGCCGCTGCGCCATCTTGGCGGCGCTGGCCTCGTCGAGCTTGGGCAGCGGGTTGAAGATGCCGCCCGCCGACTTGCCGGTGACGATCGCCCAGGTGGCGAAGGTGACCCGCTCGGCGGCGTCACGCGGCGGCACGTCGGAGTTCAGCGCCTTGGCGACGGCCTCTTGGTTGAGCGCCTCGGCGGCGCCCTTCAGATCCGGGGTGCCGTTGCGTTGCTCGGCGCTGCCATTGCCGCTGCCATTGCCGCCCGACGGTCCCAGCGGGTTGGTCGGCGGCGGTGGGATCGGCACGTCCGATGCCGGCGGCACCGCGGACTCGGCTTCCGGGTCGGCTTGGGTTTCCGGCTCGGCCTGCGGGTCGGGCGCGGGCGCTACCAGCGAAGCCGCCGACGCGCCGCTGACCAGCTCGGCCTGCGCCCGGGCGATCTCCTCGGCCGTCTGCGTCTTCTGGTGCTCGTGCAGCTGCTGCACCTCGTCGCGGTGCTCGACCGCGTACTCGATCAGCTTCTCCACGTTGTAGAGGTTGGCGTCGCGGACCGCGGTCAGCTGGATCGGCGGCAGGTCGAAGTCGTACTCGACCCGGTTCTTGATCCGCACCGCCATCAGCGAGTCCAGACCGAGCTCGATCAGCGGCACCTCCCACGGCAGGTCCTCGGGCTCGTACCCCATGGCCGAGCCGACGATCAGACCCAGGCGCTCGGCGATGGTCTCACCGGAGTCCGGCGACCATTTGCCCATGCTGGCCGAGAAATACCGGTTGGTCAGGCTGTCGGTCAGCGTTTCGGCTGCGGCCTCATCAACGGGCTGCTCGGGCGCCGCCGGAGCCGCGGTGGTCGCCAGCGGAGTGGCGACAGCCGTACCCGCCCCGACCGCGGTCGGCAGCACCGACTGCTGGCCCGCCCGAGTCACCAGCGCGTCGTACACCAGGGTGAACGACTCGTCGATGCGGGCGTGCACCTGCACCGACGCGCCACCGGGGTGGCGGGTCATGGTGGTCACCAACCGAGCGCCCGCACCGGGCACCGCCCGCTGTTCGGCGGCGGTCAGCTGCGCGTCGGACAACACCTGTTCGGCGGCGGCGCGCACCAACGCGGCCAGGTCCACCTCGCCGTCGCGCGGCGCATACTCCCACACGTGGCGGCCGTCCGGCAGCGCGACGTGGGTGCCGGGCATGATGACCGCGGCGTCGCCGGCGAAGTGCGCGTCCAGCCAGTGCTCTTTGCGCTTGAACCGGGTCGGCGGGATATTCGCATAGTCCTGCGGGCTCTGGGCGCGGGTGAACAGCGTCCGGACGTCCAGGTCGTGGCCGTAGACGAAGAGCTGGGCCATAGTCGAAACCATCGACTCGACCTCGTCTTGCTTGCGGGCCAGCGTCGGGATCAGCTGGGCGTCGTGCAGCCCGGCCGCCGCCGTGGTCAGACCCACCTGCATCAGCGCCACCGGGTTGGGGGCCAGTTCCAGGAAGGTGGTGTGGCCACTGTCGACGGCGTTGCGGATGCCCTGCGTGAAGTAGACGCTGTGACGCAGCCCCTTCTTCCAGTAGTCGACGTCGTGGATCGGCTCACTGCCGGGTTTGATGTAGCGGCCCTCGTGCACGGTCGAGTAGATACCGGCCGTGGGGCTCATCGGCTTGATGCCCTGCAGCTCGGCCGCCAACTCGCCCAGCAGCGGGTCCATCTGCGTGGTGTGGCTGGCGCCCTTGGTCTGGAACTTGCGGGCGAACTTGCCCTCGGATTCCGCGCGGGCGATGATCGCGTCCACCTGGTCGGGCGGGCCGCCGATGACCGTCTGGGTCGGCGCGGCGTAGACGCACACCTCCAGATTCGGGAAGTCGGAGAACACCGTCTTGATTTCCTCGGCGGAGTACTCCACCAGCGCCATCAACCGGATGTACTCGCCGAACAGCATCGCCTCGCCCTCACCCATCAGGTGCGAGCGCGAGCAGATGGTCCGGGTGGCGTCCTGCAGAGACAACCCACCGGCGAAGTACGCCGACGCCGCTTCACCCAGCGACTGGCCGACCACCGCGGCCGGCTTGGCGCCGTGGTGCTTGAGCAGCTCACCGAGCGCGATCTGTATCGCGAAGATGGTGACCTGCGTGGTCTCGATGCTGTAGTCCTGCGAGTCGTCCAGGATCAGCTCGAGCACGGAGTAGCCGAGCTCGTCTTGCACCAGCGCGTCGACCTTCTCGATCCATTCGGCGAAGACCTCGTTGCGCAGGTACAGGCTCTTGCCCATCTTGCGGTGCTGCGCGCCGAATCCGGCGAGCACCCACACCGGGCCGTTGGTCACCGGCCCGTCGGTGCTGAACACCCCCGGCCGCTGCTTGCCCTCGGCGATCGCGCGCAGGCCCTTGACCGCCTCGTCGTGGTCGTGCGCCAGCACCACCGCCCGCGAGCGGCCGTGGTTGCGCCGCGACAGCGCCCGGCCGATCGACTCCAGCGACGACGCCTGACCCTCCGGACTTTCCAGCCAGTCGGCCAACTCCGCGGCGGCGGCCTTCTTGCGCGAGGTCAGGAAGGCCGAGACGGCCAGCGGAATCAGCGGCGCGGCCGGCTCTTGGGCGGCGAGCTCCTCGAGCGCGGCGGCCTTGAGTCGCAGCGCCTCCTCGGTGACGCCGGGCAGCTCGTACTCTTCTTCTTGGGCCGCCGGGTCGTCGGCGACGATCTCGCCGAACTCGTCGAACCGCAGCGAGTGCCCCTGGCCCTCGGCCGGGTCGTCGCCCGCCGACACCACGGGAACCTGCGGCGCCGCTTCGGGTTCGGGCTCGCGTTCGATGACGTCGCGCGGCAGGACCTCGCGGACCACCAGGTGCGCGTTGGCGCCGCCGAAGCCGAAGCTGGACACCCCGGCCAGCGCGTAGCCGCCGTAGCGCGGCCAGTCGGTGGCCTGGTCGACCACCTTCAGCCGCATCGCGTCGAAGTCGATGTACGGGCTGGGCCCGGCGTAGTTGATCGACGGCGGCAACTTGTCGTGCTGCAGCGCCAGCACCACCTTGGCCATGCTGGCCGCACCGGCCGCCGACTCCAGGTGGCCGACGTTGGTCTTCACCGCACCCAGCAGCGCCGGACGATCCGCCGGCCGCCCCTTGCCGACGACGCGGCCCAGCGCCTCGGCCTCGATCGGGTCACCCAGGACGGTGCCGGTGCCGTGCGCCTCGATGTAGTCGACGGTGCGCGGGTCGATGCCGGCGTCCTTGTAGGCCCGCCGCAGCACGTCGGCCTGCGCGTCCTGGTTGGGGGCGATCAGGCCGTTGGACCGGCCGTCGTGGTTGACCGCGCTGCCGGCGATGACGGCCAGGATCTGGTCGCCGTCGCGGCGCGCGTCGTCGACCCGCTTGAGCACCAGCATGCCGCCGCCCTCGGAGCGGGTGTAGCCGTCGGCGTCGGAGGAGAACGACTTGATCCGGCCGTCCGGGGACAGCACCTGGCCGATCTCGTCGAAGCCCAGCGTCACCACCGGGGTGATCAGCGCGTTGACGCCACCGGCGACCGCGACGTCGGCCTCGCCGTTGCGCAGCGCCTGCACGGCCTGATGCATGGCCACCAGCGAGCTCGAGCATGCGGTGTCGACCGCGACCGACGGCCCACGGAAGTCATAGAAGTAGGAGACCCGGTTGGCGATGATCGAGGTCGCGGTGCCGGTGATGGCATACGGGTGCGCGATGGTCGGGTCGGACACCGCCAGGAAGCTGTAGTCGTTGTTGGAGACGCCGACGTAGACACCGACGGCCTCGCCGCGCAGGCTGGACGCGGGAATGCGGGCGTGCTCGAGCGCCTCCCAGGTCAGCTCCAGCGCCAACCGCTGCTGCGGGTCGATGTTGTCGGCTTCGGTCTTGGCGACCGCGAAGAACTCCGAGTCGAAGCCCTTGATGTCCTTCAGGTAGCCGCCGCGGGTGCGCGCGGACTTGATGCGCGCCGCCAGCCGCGGCTCTTCGAGGAATTCCGACCAGCGGCCCTCGGGCAGGTCGGTGATCGCGTCGCGCCCCTCTAGTAACGCCTGCCAGGTCTCGTCGGGGGTGTTCATGTCCCCGGGCAGTCGGGTGGACAGACCGACGATCGCGATGTCGACGCGTTCGGCCGGACCCTTGCGCGACCAGTCGGCGTTGTCCAGGCTGCCGTCGTCTTCGTGCTCCGGCTCGCCTTCGATGATCCGAGCGGCCAACGACTCGATGGTCGGGTGCTGGAAGGCCACCGCGACCGACAACGTGACACCGGTCATGTCCTCGATGTCGGCGGCCATCGCGACGGCGTCGCGCGACGACAGGCCCAGTTCCACCATCGGCACCGACTCGTCGATCTTGTCGGCGGACTGGCCGGTGGCCTTCGCCACCCAGTTGCGCATCCATTCGCGCATCTCGGGGACCGTCATGTCGGTCTGTTTGGCCGGCGCGTTGGGGGCGGTTGAGTTCTCCGGAGATTCAGCGTCTGTGTCAGCCATGGTGTTGCGTTCTAGCTCGATTCGGTAGCGAAGGCCGTCGGCGATCCGATGCCGCTGCGCAGGCTGCCGTCGAGATAGGCGGCACGGCACGCGCGGCGGCCGATCTTTCCACTGGAGGTACGGGGAATGGTTCCGGCCTGCACCAGGAGCAGGTCGCGGATGGTGACCCCGTGGCGCACCGCGATGGCGGCGCGGATGTCATCGGCGATGGGTTGGTAGTCCAGCTTGTGCGTGCCGGCGGCGCGCTCGGCCACGATGACCAGCTGCTCGGAGGTGTCCTCCGGGTCGTACTTGAGCCCGGTGTGCGGGTTGTCGAACACGACCTGCGGCAACTGGTTGGCCGGGACGGAGAAGGCGGCCACATACCCGGTGCGCAACGCCCGGCTGGCTTCCTGCGCGGAGAACTCGAGGTCCTGCGGGTAGTGGTTGCGGCCGTCGATGATGACCAGGTCCTTGATGCGGCCCGCAATATAGAGGTGACCCTTGTAGTAGGTGCCGTAGTCACCGGTGCGCACCCACAACCCGTCGTCGGCGGCGCCTTCGGCGTGCGACTGGCTGACCCGCGACTTGAGGATGTTCTTGAAGGTTTCCGACGTCTCCTGGTCCTTGCCCCAGTAGCCGGTGCCCAGGTTCTGCCCGTGCAACCAGATCTCGCCGATCTGGCCGTCCGGCAGCTCGCTGGCCGTGTCGGGGTCGACGATGACGGCCCATTCGTCGACACCGATGACGCCGGCGGAGACCTGCGCGACGGCGTTGGGCGCGTCGGCGTCGACCTCGACAAAGCGTTGGTTGTTCAACTCGTCGCGGTCGACGTGGATGATGGTCGGCGCCTCGTCCATCGGGGTGGTGGAGACGAACAGCGTCGCCTCGGCCAGGCCGTAGGACGGCTTGATCGCGGTGTCGCGCAGGCCGTAGGGCGCGAACGCCTCGTAGAACTTGCGCATCGACGCCGGCGACACCGGCTCGCTGCCGTTCAGGATGGCCTTGACGTTGCTCAGGTCCAGCGGCGGCTCGCCGTCCTTGGGGACGCCGCGCACCGCGGCGTGCTCGAAGGCGAAGTTCGGCGCCACGGTGAACACCTCGGTTTGTGGGCCGTCCTCGGGCTTGCGGGCCATCTCCCGGATCCAGCGGCCCGGGCGGCGCACGAACGCGGCCGGTGTCATGAAGGTGAAGTTGTGGCCCAGCACCGGCGACAGCAACGCCGTTATCAGCCCCATGTCGTGGAAGAACGGCAGCCAGGACAGGCCGCGGTCACCTTCCTTGCCTTCCAACCCGACCAGCACCTGCAGCACGTTGGTGGGCAGGTTGAGGTGGGTGATCTGCACGCCGGTCGGCGTGCGGGTGGAGCCCGACGTGTACTGCAGGTAGGCGATGGTGTCCTGGTTGGCTTGCGGCTCCTCCCACGTGGAGGCCACCTCGTTGGGCACCGCGTCGACGGCGATGATGCGCGGGCGCTCCTTGGCCGAACGGCTGCGGATGAACTTGCGTACGCCTTCGGCGGCGTCGGTCGTGGTCAGGATCGTGGTGGGAGTGCAGTCGTCGAGCACGGCGTGCAACCGCCCGACGTGGCCCGGCTCGCCCGGGTCGAACAGCGGCACCGCGATGCGGCCGGAGTACAAGGTGCCGAAGAACGAGATGAGGTAGTCCAGGTTCTGCGGGCACAGGATGGCGATACGGTCACCCGGCTGGGTCACCTGCTGCAAGCGGGCCCCGACGGCGCGGTTGCGTGCGCCGAAGTCAGCCCAGGAGATGTCGCGGTTCACCCCATCGCGCTCGGTGGAGAAGTCGATGAAGCGGTAGGCCAATTTGTCGCCGCGGACCCTCGCCCACTTCTCGACGTGCTTGACCAGGTTCGTATTGTCCGGGAACTTGATCTTGCCGTTCACGATGAAGGGGTTGTGGTACGCCATGCGTGTTCTCCTGTCACAACGTCTGTGTTCGTCGGCCGTGCCGACTATCTGTTTTACGCGCGGAGGCCCCGACTGGCGCTTCCCCACTCGGGCGCCTGTCGTGCCAACCTCGACCCAACCGGGTCAACCACATGCTCTTAATTTTCTCTTAATGTTAAGGGGCCGTGCGCGGCACACCAAATCACAAGGTACCGCTGTTGCCGTGACAATCGCCGCACCCGCCGCTGTGTCCCACCGCCCGGTCAGCCATGTTTGGGATGGGGCGCCTTATCCACCTGACCGTGGGCCCAATTCAGCGTCCATTCCGTAGCGGACTGTCCGTCGGAGTTCCAGAAGTCCGGCGTTGCATACATCGCATGCACGGGCTGTCCGGCGCCGCCGGCCAAGGTGTTCAGCGTGGTCGGCAGGTTGGCCGGACTGAACGCCTCCTGCGGTGCCGCACAGATCAGATCGCCCTGCGCGCAGATCTCATTGGTCCGGGCGTTGAGATCCCCGAACCCGCCCGGCCGTGCGCCGGTCATGGTCAGTCCAAGCCCCGACAGCACCGGCACTTCGTGCAGGGTGATCTCGGCGCCTTCGCCGGGTGGGTTGGGCGGAATGAGATTGCCCACTCCCTGCTGGCGTCGGCCGTCGGCGATCACCGTCACGCCCAGCACTAGGTCCTCGTCGACGGGTCCGCGGCCGTTGCCGATGTCGCTCGCGACGTCCCCGGCGATCACCGCGCCCTGGGAGAAGCCGACGATCACGTAACTCGTCAGCGGGCACTTGTTGTTCATGTCGGTGATGGCCTGCACCGTGGCCCGGGTGCCTTCGGCGCGGCTGTCGTTGTAGCTCATCTGGTTGTCGGCGCTGAGCGGATTACGGAACTGTGCGGTGTAGGGGACGGTGTACGTCTGCACGCGCGACGACGGAAACTGCTGACCGATCGGTCCGGTCACGGTGAGCAGAAGCGCCCGGGGGAACTGCGTCGGGTTGAGCGGATCGTCGGTGGGCGAGGACTCCCACGTGCCGGGCACCGAGATCATCTGCACGTCGGGACAGGAAGCGTCTTGGGACGCCGGTCGCGGCTTGCGCGGATGCGATGTGGTCGGCCCCGGTGTCAGCACGCCGGGAGGAACCGCGCTCGGCGGCGGCTCCTTGTGCTTCAGCAGCATCACCCCGGCCACGATGACCAACGCCACGACCAGGGCCATCGCACCGGCCGCGGACCAAGCCAGAATTCGGTGGCGCCTGCGGCGACGGGCGGTGTTGGCCATGTTCTCCTGCCAGCAGCGTCGGTGGGCCGTCGGTACGGTCCCGTGTGCGAATACCGGTGGGTATCGGTAACGCGCACCGTCGCGCCCTACTCACCCGCGCAGCAAAGTGACGCCTCTGCCGCTCGACCTACACCGTACCGGCTCGCCGGAGCGTGCCCTCCGCGCTGCGGCCGCCGGGGCTAGCGGATGGCGCCGACGATGTCGCCGGACATGGCGCCCAGCTGCGCCGACCACGAGCCCCACCCGTTGTCCCCGCCGCCGAGGTCGAAGTGGCCGTTGTGCCCGCCGACGCTGCGATATTGCTGGTAGAAGGTGCGGCTGTTGCCCATCGCGGCGCTCGCGGCGCCCATCATGGCGGCGGCGTCACCGGCCTCGGTGGTGGGGCTGTAAACCCACACGCGGGTGTTGTTCTGCGCCAGCAGCGCGGCATGCACCCACGGGTCGTGCCACTTCCAGCGGCCCAGCTGTGGGGCTCCCCACATGCCGTTGCCGTCCACGCCGCCGAATTCCTGCAGGCCGGCCAGGATGGCGCCGTTGGAGAAGGTCTCCGACGGGTACAGGAAGCCGGACAGCGAGCCGGCGAAGCCGAAGCGGTCGGGGTGGAAGGTGGCCAGCGCCATCGCGCCGTAACCGCCCTGGGAGGCCCCGACGGCGGCGTGGCCACCGGGCGCCAGACCCTTGTTCGCGGCCAGCCAGTCGGGCAGCTCACTGGACAGGAACGTGTCCCACTGCTTGCTGCCGTCCTGTTCCCAGTTGGTGTACATGCTGAAGGCGCCACCGGCGGGGGCCACCACCGAGATGCCCTTGCCGGCCAGAGTGTTCATTGCGTTGCCGGCGGTGACCCAGTTGCTCACATCAGGGGCAGCGTTGGCGGCGTCCAGCAGATAGACCGCGTGCGGACCACCGGCCAGGAATGCGACGGGGATGTCGCGGCCCATCGCGCCCGACGGCACCATCAAGGTTTCGTACGCCGCGGCCTTGGCCTTCCCCAGGGACGCCGTGGTCGCCGTAATCCCGCCTAACGCGATCGACAGCACGGCGACGCAAAGCAGCCGCACCAGGACCGACAGACCCCTCATGTCCACCTCCATGTGTATCGCTGTGCACACAGCGCCGCGGCCTCCCCGGCCCGCAACGTAGCTAACCACACCGTCACAACCGGAGAAAGGGACGGTTGCGGCGCGGTCACCTGGAGATGACAAACGGCGGCGACCAGAGGTCGCCGCCGTTTGTTTGCGGTTTACGCGCCTGGCGATCTAGGTGCCAGTGCCCTGGTTCACCCCCACCTGAGCGGCGGTGGCGGGGCCGGAGCCCGGGGTGGCGCCCAGCGTGCTCTGCAGGTCACCCTTCATGGCGTTGAGCTGCGAGCCCCAGTACGGCCAGTCGTGCGTGCCGTTGGCGTCGAAGTTGAACACCGCGTTGTGACCACCGGCGCCGTTGTAGGCGTCCTGGAACTTGATGTTGCTGGTACGCACGAAGCCTTCCAGGAACTTGGCGGGCAGGTTGTCGCCACCGAGGTCGGACGGCTTGCCGTTACCGCAGTAGATCCAGATGCGGGTGTTGTTCGCGACCAGCTTGCCGACCTGCAGCGACGGGTCGTTGCGCTGCCACGCCGGGTCACTGGACGGGCCCCACATGTCCGAGGCCTTGTAGCCACCGGCGTCACCCATGGCCAGACCGATCAGCGACGGGCCCATGCC
>NZ_LZLE01000076.1 GCF_001673155.1 Mycobacterium sp. 1423905.2
CGGCGGCCGCCGCCCACGGTTTCGCCGCCAGTGCGACCACGCACACGCCCAACACGAGCGCAACCGCCGGCGCGGTGAACGACAGATAGCGCGGCGTGTAGATGGGATGGACCAACGCCGAGTAGACGATGATCAGCGCGGTCGGTACGACCAGCCAGCACGCTGCGAGAACCAGCAACTGCCACTGCGGCAGCGGGGCGAACCTGGCCAGCCACACCGCGACGGCGGCGCCCACCACCAACACCGAGCACACCGCGAACACCGGGCTGCGTTCGAAGTATTGCTGTACCACCACGTCTTCGATGGTCCGGTGACCGATCGGGCTGACCCATCGGATCTGGTGCACCTGCGCGACCACCGTCAGCAAGAACGGCAGCAACGCGGACACCGCCGCCACCGAGGTGATCGCAAAACGCCACCACACCCGGCGCTGGAAGGCTCCGACATAGACGCAGTAAGCCACCGGCAACAGCACCAGATAGGTGTCGAGCACCACCGAGAAGGCCAGGGCGATTCCATACGCCAGCCATGACCTCACGTCGTCGCGGCGCACCGCGCGAACCACCACGACGGTCATCCAGACGGCGGCCATCATCGACAGCGCCGACGGACGCGCTTCAATCCCCGCCCAGGTCGAGCGCGGCAGGATCGCGCAGAACACCCCGGACGTCACCGCAACGGTGCGCGACGAAAACTGTTTGGCCAGCACCACCACCCCGGCGGCCGCTCCCCCGATGGCCAGGGCGCTGGGAAGTCGGGAGAAGAATTCGGTGGGCGGGAAGACCCGGAACCAGCCGTACATGAGCAGGTAATACAGGCCGTGGACGGCGTCGACGTTGCCCAGCATGTGCCACAACTGGCCGAGGGACCGGCTGTAGGACGCCGAGATGGTGGCGGCCTCGTCGTACCAGAAGGACGGACGGGCGGCGCCGATCAGGCTGATGCCAGCGGCCAACACCCCGACGAGCCACGGGTCTGCACGATCGGTTCGGGAGACGCTCACCGAACGGCTATGTTGCCAGAACAAGCCTGGGCCGCGGCCCGCACGGTGGCCGAAAGATGTTACGGTTCGGCCCGATAACTTCGACCCATCGACGTCTTAAGGCTGCGCTTTGTCCGATCAACCCAGTGACAACACCGGCTTGAAGCCGCATTTCGAAGACGTCCAGGCGCACTACGACCTGTCGGACGACTTCTTCGCGCTCTTCCTGGACCCGACGCGGACCTACAGCTGCGCCTACTTCGAACGCGACGACATGACGCTCGAGGAGGCGCAGCTCGCCAAGATCGACCTGGCGCTGGGCAAGCTCGGGCTGGAACCGGGCATGACGCTGCTCGACATCGGATGCGGCTGGGGGGCGACGCTGCGGCGCGCCCTCGAGCGCTATGACGTCAACGTGGTCGGTCTGACGCTGAGCCGCAACCAGCACGCCCACGTCCAGCAGCTGTTTGACGCCCACCCGAGCACCCGCACCAAGCGGGTCCTGCTGCAAGGCTGGGAACAGTTCGACGGACAGGTGGACCGGATCGTCTCGATCGGCGCCTTCGAACACTTCGGGCGGGACCGCTACGCCGACTTTTTCAAGACGGCCTTCGAGGCGCTGCCCGCCAACGGCGCGATGCTGCTGCACACCATCATCAAGCCCAGCGACGAGGAGTTCGCCGAGCGCGGCCTGCCCATCACCATGACCAAGATCCGGTTCATGAAGTTCATCATGGACGAGATCTTCCCGGGCGGAGATCTGCCCGGCGCCAACGTCGTGGTGGACCACGCGCAGCGGGCCGGCTTCGACGTCACGCGGGTGCAACAGCTGCGGCTGCACTACGCCCGCACCCTGGACACCTGGGCCGAGGCGCTGCAGGCGCGCCGCGACGAGGCGATCGCCGTGCAATCCGAAGAGGTCTACGACCGGTACATGAAATACCTGACCGGCTGCGCCGAATTGTTCCGCGAGGGCTACACCGACGTCGCGCAGTTCACCCTCGTCAAGGGCTGAACCTCAGAGCGGCGGACCGTCGAACGACTCCCGAGTCACGATCTCGCTGACCGGTTTTCGGCTCAGCTTCTTGACCTGACGAACCGGCTTGCCGAGCGGAACCACGGCCGCCACGGCGAACTGTTGCGGTATGTGCAGCAGCTCCTGCACCGCGGGTTCTCGTGCCACCACCATCGTGGTCAGCACACCGCCGAAGCCCTCGTTGCGAGCGGCCAGCAGCACGTTCCACACGAACGGATACACCGACGCACCGCTGATCACCCCGATGCGGTCCAAATCCTGATCCAGCGCCGCGGCGACGCTGAGGTCAAGGCAGAACACGAGCACCACCTGCGCCTCGAGAACCGGCTTGCCGAACGCACTGCCGTCGGTGGCCGCGATGGTCTGCGCGTCGACACCGCTCGGCGACAACGGGTTCCACGGCGACTCGCCGTGCTGGGCTTGGGCGAGGTAGCGCTGGGCGCCGGGAATGGTGAGCTCGGCAAGCGCGGAGCGAGTCGCCATGTCCCGGATCGCGATCACCCGAACACCCTGCCGGTTGCCGCCGGTAGGGGCAAAACGCGCGTTGTCCAGGATGCAGTGCAGCGTCTCATCGGGCAGCGGGTCGTCGGTGAACTGCCGAACCGCTGCAGTGGTGCGCATGACGTCGTAAAGATCCACAACACCATCATGGCAACCGGCTCACTGGTCGCCGATCGCGGCGACGGCCTACTGGTCCCAGGTGCGGGGCATCATCGGCATCCGCGGCCCCCCACCGAAGTCGTCGTCGGCCAGCGTGGTCAACCCCGACGGCTGCGCCGTTGATTCCTTGCTTGTGGTGCCGGCGAACCCGAAGGTGCCGCCGCCCTGATCGGAGGAAAGCGTCGGCCCCTGCTCCCCCGGATCGGTCCAGTCCGGCTCGACATCGACGTGGGAGTCCATGAATTCGTCACCGAAGTCGCGCCTGGTGGCGCGTCGGCGCCGCCGCGCCCGCGCCTGTTCGCGGGCCGACGCTGCGGCCGCCGCGGCGGCGCTGTCCGGTTCGGGCGCTTTGCGTTTGGCACTGGCGCTGGCACTGCTTCTCATCCCCGAGCCGAAGCCGATGCCTGGGGGGCCGACGGCGAAGGGCGGGGTGAAGGTCGCCGCGCTCGCCGGCGCGCCGAACATCGTGCCGACCTCGACCGGCGCGGCGAAAGCGATCGGCCTGGTGATGCCCAACCTCAAGAACTCCC
>NZ_LZLE01000077.1 GCF_001673155.1 Mycobacterium sp. 1423905.2
GATGAAGGCGAGCTGACCCGCTGTGCTATCCCGAATCGCTCGACTCGCGATCTCAGCTCCCCGCCGGGTCCTGGGCGTGGCCCTGCTGGTGGTCATCGGCGCCGCGGTCTTCGGCATCCCTGTCCTAGGAAAATTGTCACCCGGCGGCGGAACCGATCCCAGCGCCGAATCGTCGCAAGCCGCCGCACTGCTCGCGCAGAAATTCGGAGCCGGTGACACGACCATGTTGATCACCGTCACCTCAACCGACGGCGCGCACGGTGCCCAGGCCACAGCGGTCGGCACCGATCTCGTTGAGCGGCTAAGACATTCGCCCGATGTCCGCCAGGTGCAATCGGCGTGGACGGTACCGGCGGCGCAGGCCTCCTCCTTCGTGAGCAAGGACGGCAAGACAGGACTGATCGTCGCCGCAATCACCGGCGGCGAGGCCAACGCCCAGAAGAACGCCAAGCGGCTCTACGACGAACTCGGCCACGACCGCGACGGCGTCACGGTGCGCGTCGGCGGCGACGCCACCGTCGCCTGGCAGGTGAATGCGCAAACTCAGAAAGACCTGCTGCTCATGGAGTCGGTTGCCTTGCCGCTGAGTTTCCTGGTGCTGGTGTGGATTTTCGGTGGGCTGGTCGCGGCGGCGGTACCGATAGCCGTCGGTATCGTCGCGATACTCGGATCGCTGGCGTCGCTGCGCGCCGTATCCTTGTTCACCGACGTGTCGGTCTTCGCGCTCAATCTCATTGTGGCGATGGGCATGGCGCTGGCCGTCGACTACACCTTGCTGATTCTCAGCCGCTTCCGCGATGAGCTCGCCGAAGGGCGGCCTCGTGACGCCGCCCTCATCAAGACGATGATGTCCGCCGGCCGCACGGTGTTGTTCTCGGCGTTGACGGTCGCGTTGTCGATGGCGACGTTGGTGCTCTTCCCTCAATACTTCTTGAAGTCGTTCGCCTATGCGGGCGTGGCGGTGATCGCCTTCGCGGCCGCGGCCTCGATCGTGGTGACACCGGCCGCGATCGCGCTGCTGGGTGAACGTCTCGATGCGTTCGACGCGCGTCGGCTGTTGCGCCGGATCCTCGGCCGCCCGCAGCGCCAGCCCGAGCCCGACGAACATTGGTTCTGGTATCGATGGACCAGGTCGGTAATGCGCGGGGCAGTACCGATCGGCCTGATCGTCATCGTGGTCCTGCTATTGCTCGGTGCGCCCTTTCGGCAGGTGCGGTGGGGCTTCGCCGACGACCGCATCCTGCCGCCCACAGCCTCGGCGCGTCAGGTCGGTGACCAGCTGCGCACTAACTTCGCGCGTACCAACGTCCCCGACATCACCGTCGTGCTCCCGAACGCGGTCGACGTGTCGCCGACCCAACTCGACGATTACGCCGCCGCCCTGTCCCGGGTGCCCGACGTGTCTTCGGTGTCGGCGCCCGGCGTCAGGTTCGTCGACGGGAGACCGGCGGGCCTGGCGTCGGCGCCCAGTGCCGCCAAAGACGGCAGCGCCTTTTTGACCGTGAGCACCACCGCACCGCTGTATTCGGCGGCCTCGACGGCCCAGCTCGACCGACTGCATGCCGTTGCGACCCCGGCAGGCAGACCGGTGCAACTGGCCGGTGTGGCACAGAGCAACCGCGACGGCGTGCACGCCATCGCCATCCGGGTGCCGTCGGTGCTGGCCCTCATTGCGGTGATCACCATGGTGCTTGTCTTCCTGCTGACCAACAGCGTGGTCTTGCCCGTCAAAGCGGTATTGATGAACACGCTGTCGCTGACCGCGGCGTTCGGTGCCTTGGTCTGGGTCTTCCAAGAAGGCCACTTAGGCGGGCTCGGCACCGCGGCCACCGGAACCCTGGGTGTGGAATTACCAGTCTTGTTGTTCTGCATCGCCTTTGGGCTATCGATGGATTACGAGGTGTTCCTCATCTCACGCATCCGCGAATACTGGTTGGCGTCGCACCAGGGGTGGGGCGCCAACGACAGAAGCGTCGCGCTGGGGGTGGCCCACACCGGCCGGGTCATCACCGCGGCGGCGCTGATCATGGCGATCTCGTTCGCCGCCCTGATGGCTGCGCAGGTGTCATTCATGCGGCTGTTCGGCTTCGGGCTGACGGTGGCCGTACTCGTCGACGCCACGCTGGTACGAATGTTGCTGGTGCCGGCGTTTATGCATGTGCTCGGCCGATACAACTGGTGGGCGCCGAAAGCGTTGACCCGCCTGCATAGTCGATTCGGTGTCCGCGAAGGCGGCCCCGCCCGGCAACTGCCGTTTCCATCACCGTGAAGTTTATGAGAATGACCGGACATCGCTGGCGTCCCGGCTGCGTGCCCGGAGTTCGCTGGACGCGTCGTCCCGCCGGTGTCCATGACGCTTTCCGGCGGCTCCAGATGCCGCACTCGTCGCCGAAATAGCCGTCGTCAAGCGCAAACGCGCACTGCAACAGCGTCTTTGCTGCGGCGCAACAATTCTGGTTCGCGCGGCCTACCGTCGATAGGGTGGCGGCCGACCGGACGCCGCGGCGGCGCGCATCATCTCCGCGGTGTGCTCATAACGGCGCAGAACGTGCCCCGCCAGCTGCGATGACCTCTGTTAACTTGGCGCCATGTATGCGGCATCCGATGCGTTGGTGTGCTGCTTCGTCATGGGCTGTTGTCGCTGACCTACCCGCGCGGTCTGGTGTCGAGTCGGTAAAGAAGCCCATCTGTGCACCGTGCCCTCACTCGCCGAAATCGCAACTTTGACACGGAAGGTCACCAATGCTTGACGACAGCACCCGCGCGCTGTGCTGGCGGCATGTCGTGCTGGTGCTCGTCGCCGCTGTCGTAACCGCGTGCCATGGTGGCGCCAGTGACGCCGTGGGGGGCGGCGGCCTGACCAACGTCAGCCGGAGCATCACCTTGGTCGCCTACTCCGTCCCCGAGCCCGGCTGGAGCAAGGTCATTCCCGCGTTCAACGCCTCCGAGGAAGGCCGGGGTGTTCAGGTCATCACCTCCTACGGAGCCTCCGGGGACCAATCCCGCGGCGTGGTCGCCGGAAAACCGGCCGACATCGTCAACTTCTCCGTCCAACCCGACATCACCCGCCTGGTCAAAGCCGGCAAGGTGTCCGCGGACTGGAACACCGAGGGCAGCAAGGGAATTCCGTTCGGATCGGTGGTCACCTTGGTGGTGCGCAAGGGCAACCCGAAGAACATCAGGGATTGGGACGATCTGTTGCGGCCCGGCGTGGAAATCGTCACTCCCAGCCCATTGAGCTCGGGTTCGGCAAAATGGAACCTGTTGGCGCCGTACGCCGTCAAGAGTGGCGGCGGCCGCAACAGCCAAGCTGGTGTCGACTACATCAACAGCTTGGTGCGCGAGCACGTCAAGTTGCGCCCCGGGTCCGGGCGGGTAGCCACCGACGTCTTCATCGAAGGCAGCGGTGACGTCTTGATCAGTTATGAGAACGAAGCCATCGCGGCCGAACGGCAAGGACAGCCCGTCGAACACGTCAACCCACCCCAGACCTTCAAAATCGAGAACCCGGTGGCGGTGGTGACGACCAGCCCGCAAATCGATGCCGCGATCGCCTTCAAGAACTTCCAGTACAGCGCCGTGGCCCAACGGCTCTGGGCGCAAGCCGGTTTCCGTCCCATCGACCCTGCGGTCGCCAGCGACTTCCGCGACCAATTCCCGGTCCCGGTCAAACTGTGGACGATCGCTGACCTCGGCGGCTGGAGTGCGGTGGACCCACAGCTGTTCGACCGGGGTACCGGCAGCATCACCAAGATCTACCTGCAGGCCACCGGATGACCGCGGCGATTCGACCCGAACTCCTCCCGCCGGACAACGGGGCCACCCTGGCACCGGCGACCGACACCGCCTCCGCACCCAGTAGCACAACCCTTCGGGTCGGCGTAGTGACGCTGTGGTTATCGATCATCGTGTTGCTGCCGCTGGCCGCGATCGCATGGCAGGCAGTCGGGGGCGGGTGGCAGCACTTTTGGTTGGCCGTCACCTCACACGCCGCCCTGGAGTCGTTCAAGGTGACCCTTATCGTCTCCGTTGTCGTCACGGTCCTCGACGTGCTGTTCGGCGTGTTGGTCGCCTGGATGCTGGTGCGTGACGACTTCGTCGGAAAAGGACTACTAGACGCTGTCATCGACCTACCGTTCGCGCTGCCGACCATCGTCACCAGCCTGGTGATGCTGGCGCTGTACGGCGCCAACAGCCCGGTGCACCTGCACTTGCAACACACCCCGCCCGGGGTGGCAATGGCGCTGGCCTTCGTCACGCTGCCGTTCGTGGTGCGCGCCGTGCAACCGGTGTTGCGGGAGATCGACCGGGAAGTCGAAGCAGCCGCCGCGTCGCTGGGTGCCAACGGCCGCAAAGTATTCACCTCGGTGGTCCTCCCGTCGCTGCTGCCCGCCGTACTGTCCGGCGCCGGGCTTGCTTTCTCGCGCTGCATCGGCGAATTCGGGTCGGTGGTCACCATCGGAGGTGCGGTGCCCGGTAAGACCGAAGTCTCCTCTCAGTGGATACGCGCATTGATCGAAAACGACGACCGCACCGCGGCTGCCGCAATCTCCATTGTGCTGCTGACGATTTCCTTCACGGTGCTGTTCGGATTGCGGATAGTCGGCGGCCGCAGGGCCAAACGCGAGGAGAAGTCGTCATGACCACCGCCAACCCCACGCCGGCGCCCTGGGCCCGCTATCTCATCCGATTCGTCGGGTCTTCCTACATCATCGTGATGCTGATCGTTCCCGCCACGCTGATCCTGTGGCGCACCTTCCGGCCCGGGTTCGGACAATTCTGGGCGTGGATCACCACACCGGCAGCGATATCCGCGCTGCATCTGTCGCTGCTGGTGTTGGCCATCGTCGTGCCGCTCAACGTCGTCTTCGGGGTGCCGACGGCGCTCTTGCTGGCGCGCAGCAAGTTCCGGGGCCGCGGTGTCCTGCAAACCATTGTCGACCTGCCGTTCGCGGTGTCGCCGATCATCGTGGGAGTGGCGATGATTGTGCTGTGGGGTTCGGCGGGCGCGCTCGGCTTCATCGAGAACGACTTAGGGTTCCGCATCATCTTCGGCGTCCCGGGAATCGTCTTGGCCAGCATCTTCGTCACCATGCCCTTCATCGTGCGAGAAGTGCAATTAGTGCTCGCCGAAGTCGGCACCGAACAAGAACAGGCGGCGGCCACCCTGGGTTCTGGTTGGTGGCAGACGTTTTGGCGCATCACGTTGCCGTCCATCCGGTGGGGGTTGACCTACGGCATCGTGCTGACCACCGCACGGACCCTCGGCGAATTCGGCGGGGTCATCATGGTGTCCTCGAATCTGCCCGGCAGCACGCAGACACTGACGCTGCTGGTCAATGACCGCTACAACCGCGGATCGGTATACGGCGCCTACGCGCTTTCCACGTTGATGATGGGTGTCGCGGTGGTCTTCCTGATCGTCAAGGTGGTCCTGTTGCTGCGGCGAGCACGGGCGAAACAACAGGCCTGACAAGGAGATACACAGATGACCAAGACACAGAGTGATTCGGGTGACTATGCGATCACGGTGCGTGATGCGTATAAGCAGTATGGCGATTTTGTGGCGTTGGATCATGTGGATTTTGTG
>NZ_LZLE01000078.1 GCF_001673155.1 Mycobacterium sp. 1423905.2
CACTACCTCCCAGTCCCCCTAGCTGTGAGACCCCCGCCGAGGTCTTGCAGCGAATGACTACGTCACTCGACGGCGTCATCGGCGCGGAACGCCGGCGCCGAGTAGGAGTTCTCGGTCTCGCAGAACAGCAGCTCGTGGGACATCTGGTCACCTCCTCATTTCCGTGTGATCGGGAGCGGATCTGCGCTGTAACCGATTTCCGCTTCGAGAACCATCATCGAACCGATCGCCCTGGCCGGGTATCCCACAACCAGTTGATGGCCGGGAGGAAAACCGGTTCCGCCATGCACCTGACCGCCGTGTCCTCCGATCGGTGGACACCGACGTCGGATTCGGCGAAAACTCGCCGCCTTACCTGGTCAAAGCGAGAGACTGACGACGAAACGCGTCAGTGCGCATACCTTTACCGGACCGTGCGCCGAACGTGACTCTGGACAGGGAGTGTGGTCACGGTGCTTGGAACGTCTCACGGTGACTCATGGACCGCGGCGGCCCTGCGACTGCTGGGCCTGACCGCTGGACTGGTCGGGGTGTCGGCGGCGGCAGCGGCACCGACGCATGCCGACATGATGGGCAATGCGTTTCTGACGGCTCTCAACAACGCCGGTATTCCTTACAGCCAACCGGCGAGCACGATGGCCCTCGGGCGATCCGTCTGCCCCATGCTGGTCGAACCGAACGGCACCTTCGAGTCCATTACCGCGCGGATGGCCGAACACAGCGGATTGTCTCGGGACATGGCCGCCTCGTTCACCATCGTGGCGATCGCGACATACTGCCCCTCGGTCATCGCGCCGCTGATGCCGCACCGTTTGCAGGCGTAGCACCACAAGTGCGCGGACCGTCTGGGTGCCCGTAACCTGATCCAGTGGTGGACGAACGGCACGGTCGGGGCGATGAGCGGCGACCGCGATCGGCATCCGGGGACGCGCCGCGGCGTCGGCCACGGCGCGAGGGCGACGGTCAATGGTCCGGTCCCGGTCGGGCACGATCGGCTCAGCCCCGAATGGCGCCGACGCACGGCGACCGGCCGGCCGACAGTGGGCCCGCGATCCCGCCCGACATCGATGCCAGGCAGCTGGCACCGGAAGTGCGCCGCGAACTGAGCACCCTGGATCGCGCCACTGCCGACGCGGTGGCACGCCACTTGGTAGCCGCCGGTGAGCTGATCGACGAGGATCCGCAGACCGCGCTCGGTCACGCGCGTGCGGCACGGGCGCGCGCGAGCAGAATCGCCGCGGTCCGCGAAGCCGTCGGCATCGCCGCCTACCACGTGGGTGACTGGGCGCAGGCGTTGGCCGAACTGCGCGCCGCCCGCCGGATGGGCAGCAAGAGTCAACTGTTGGCGTTGATCGCTGACTGCGAGCGAGGGCTGGGGCGTCCTGAGCGCGCCATCGAACTCGCGCGTGGCCCCGAGGCGGCCCAACTTTCCGGAGATGACGCCGACGAGTTGCGCATGGTGGCCGCCGGGGCCCGTGCCGATCTCGGACAGCTCGAGCAGGCGCTGACGGTGCTGTCGACTCCGCAGTTGGATCCGACCCGTACCGGGTCGACCGCGGCGCGGCTGTTCTATGCGTATGCGGACACGCTGCTGGCGTTGGGTCGCACGAACGAGGCGCTGGATTGGTTTCTGCGGTCGGCGGCCGCGGATGTCGAAGGCGTGACCGACGCCGAAGATCGGGTCAGCGAGCTTGGTTGACGTGACGCCCGCGGAGGGCACCAAGACGCTTGCGCAGGAATACGACTGCCTGCTGGTCGATCTGGATGGAACGGTGTTTCGCGGGCATCAGCCCACCGACGGCGCCGTGGAGTCGTTGGATGCGGTAGCCGGCCGGACGCTGTTCGTCACCAACAACGCCTCCCGCAGCGCCGACGAGGTCGCCGAACACCTGCGTGACCTCGGGTTCACCGCCACCGGCGAGGACGTCGTGACCAGCGCCCAAAGCGCCGCGCATCTGCTGGCCGGTCAGCTGCCGCCGGACGCCAAGGTGCTGATCGTGGGCACCGATGCGCTCGCCGACGAGATCGCCGCGGTCGGTCTGTGCCCGGTGCACACCTACGACGACGATCCGGTCGCTGTGGTGCAGGGGCTGTCCAAGACGATCGCCTGGCCCGAGCTCGCCGAGGCCGCGCTCGCCATTCAGGCCGGGGCGGTATGGGTGGCTGCGAATGTCGACCCGACCTTGCCCACCGAACGAGGCCTGCTGCCCGGCAACGGGTCCCTGGTGGCCGCCCTGCGCACGGCCACCGGTGCCCAACCGCAGGTGGCGGGAAAGCCCGGGCCGCAGTTGATGAAGGATGCGGTCGGCCGCGGGGATTTCCGCAACCCCCTGGTGGTCGGTGACCGCCTGGACACCGACATCGAGGGCGCCAACGCGGCCGGGTTGCCGAGCTTGATGGTGCTCACCGGGGTGAACTCCGCCCGCGACGCCGTGTACGCCCGGCCGGCGCACCGGCCCACCTACATCGGTCACGACTTGCGTTCGTTGCATCGAGACGGCGCCACCCTGGCAGTCGGTGCGCAGGCCGGCTGGCAGGTCGACATCCAAGACCGGACGGTGACGGTCACCGCAACCGGCGACGACGATGATTCCGATACCGACGGGTTGGCCGTTGTGCGCGCGGTCGCCGACGCGGTCTGGGACGCCGACTTCGACGAGCCGGCCTTCGACATCGCGGCCGCAGACGACCGGGCTCGCGAGGCCTTGCGACGCTGGTCTCTGCTGCACGGTGACTAGGCGACCAACTAGCGTAGGGACCGCAATGACTATCGATCCTGACGAGATCCGCGGGGAGATCGAGCGCTTGATGGCGCAGCTCCCCGACGCCGGCGACGACCCGCCGTCCCTAAGCGAACTGGAAGACATCGCCCGCCGCCTCTCCGAGGCGCACGAGGTGCTGCTGGCCGCCTTGGAGTCGGCGGAGAAGGGCTGAGTGGACGCATGCCACGGCGTGCCCGCGTCGACGCCGAGTTGGTTCGGCGAGGTCTCGCCCGATCGCGTCAGCAGGCCGCGGAGTTGATCGGCGCCGGCAAGGTCCGCATCGATGGGCTGCCGGCGGTGAAGCCGGCCACCGCCGTCTCCGCGACCGCTGCCCTGACGGTCGCCACCGACGGCGAGCGCAGCTGGGTCTCCCGCGGGGCGCACAAGTTGATCGGCGCGTTGGACACATTCGCGATCGAGGTGCGTGGCCGTCGTTGCCTGGACGCCGGCGCCTCCACCGGCGGGTTCACCGAGGTGCTGCTGGACCGGGGCGCCGCCGAAGTGGTAGCCGCCGATGTCGGGTATGGCCAGCTGGCGTGGTCGCTGCGCAGCGACCCGCGGGTCGTGGTCGTCGAGCGCACCAATGTGCGCAACCTGTCCGCCGAGGCCATCGGGGGGCCAGTTGATCTCGTGGTCGCCGACCTGTCCTTCATCTCGCTGGCCACCGTATTGCCCGCGCTGGTTGGCTGCGCTTCGCCCGGCGCGGATATCGTTCCCATGGTGAAGCCGCAGTTTGAAGTGGGCAAGGGCCAGGTCGGCCCCGGGGGAGTAGTCCATGACCCGCAGTTGCGGGCCGATTCGTTGCTGGCTGTGGCGCGCAGTGCCACGGGACTCGGCTGGCACACCGTCGACGTCACCGCCAGTCCGCTGCCGGGTCCGTCGGGCAACGTCGAGTACTTCCTGTGGTTGCGGGCCGATACGGAACGAGCACTCGGTCGCGACGCGCTCGACGGTGCGGTGCGGCGCGCTGTTGCGGAGGGCCCGCGATGACCGCCGAACGCACCGTCCTGCTGGTCGTCCACACCGGACGCGACGAAGCTACCGAGACCGCGCGGCGCGTCGAGAAAGTGTTGAACGACAACGGCGTTGGCTTGCGCGCGCTGTCCGCCCAAGCGGTCGACCGCGGTTCGCTGCGACTGGACGCCAACGACATGCGGGCCATGGGGGTCGAGATCGACGTCGTGGACGCCGATCCGCAGGCCGC